>CAYQRJ010000135.1:0-7201 GCA_964419855.1 uncultured Crocinitomix sp. | reverse complement strand
TCTACATTCTTTTTAACAGTATCTTCAAATTCATCATTTAGTCCATCATTATCTTTATCTACCTTAAAACTTGGCATTTGAGACAAAATAACATCTTTTACTTTTTTACCGTTATATTTTATTAATGCTATTGTCATTATAACACTTGAGATTAATATAACAAACAATAAAATTCCTTCATCAAAATTGCTTAAAATTAAGGTTTGATGGTTTTCAATCACAAAAAATAATAAAATGGTAATTAAGCCCCTTGGCGCAATGTATAGTTGAGGAACAATGTCGTGTTTAATAATTAATTTTAACACAATTAATCTTACAACGTAAAGCGATATGGTTATTAAAACGCTAACTAAAGCTACATTAAGATTGATTAATGAGGACAGGGTGATAAACATTCCAAAAATAACAAAAAAGAAAGTTCTAATAACAAAAGCCGACTCTAGCGTAAGGATATGAAAATCGTGCAAGATAGGTTTCACAGTATCTTTATTGACGTGTTGTCTTAATTTTCCTCTGTAAAACACGTGTGTATTGTTTAAAACCAATCCAAAAAACAAAATAATAAGCAAGGCCGATAGGTGAAACTTTTTACCCAATGCATACATTAACATCAGTACAGCAATAATTAAAAATAACTTAACTTGAGAGGTAAGTTTTTGAAAAATAAACACCAAAATATACGAAAGTAAAATAGAAACAACAACCGTTACACCAATATTTTTAACTACATCTATTGCTATTTCTGCTGTTGTAGCGTTTTCTTCTGCCCCAATCAAAAAATAGAAAAACATAATTCCTAAAATATCTGAGAAAGTACTTTCATACACCATAAATTCTTTTTTATCGCCTTTTAATCCACCTACAGACGGAATAATAATGGCAGAACTCATAATGGATAAAGGCACAGCATAAACCAAAGCGTTATAAAGTGATATCTGAGATTCATCAGCATTTTTAATGGCAAAAATAATAATGTAAGCAATAGTAAAAGATGAGCCAATTAAACCTATAAGCGCAACCGAAAATGATTTTAAAATCAGCCCTAATTTTTCTCGTTTAAGGTCTAAATCTAAAGCGGCTTCTAATACAATCATTATTAAACCAACATTGCCAATTACCTCTAACACGCTTAAATTAGCAAAAATCTCGGTGTTAACTTTATCACCACCAAATTCTTTTATGCCTATCCCTAAAACTATTAACATTAAAACAGAGGGAACATTTGTTTTTTCAGATATAATGTTAAAAAAAAACGAAATAATAATGATTGAAGCCAATCCAATAATGAGTGTATAAGTATCCATTTATTCTTTATATTTTGGGAAAGATACAAAAAAACTTGTGCCTTTATCAATTTTTGATTCAAACCAAATTTGACCTTTCATATTTTCAATTATTTGCTTTGTCATAGCTAATCCTAGTCCAGTACCTGTAGATTTAGTAGTAAAATAAGGAACAAAAATACTTTCTGCTTGTTCTTCTGATATTCCTACCCCATTATCTTTTACCTCAATTAAAAATTGATTGTTTTCTTCTGTTAAAATAATTTTAATCAACCCTTCTTCTGTTGGAGGAATGGCCTGAATGGCATTTTTAATTAAATTATTAAATACACGTAGCAACAAGGCTTTATCTGCCCATACTGTTGCTTCTTTTTGTATTTGATTGATGAGTTCTATTTGATGTTGGTTTGAATCGGCAAATACTCCATACGCATTTTGTAATACCTCTACTAAGTTAACTTCATCTTCAACCGCTTTTGGCATTTTAGCAAAGTTAGAAAACTCATTGGCTATTTTTGTTAAAGCGTCAATTTGTTCAATTAATGATGCTGTTACTTTGTTTAATTTGTCTTGTGACATTTCATCTTTAACTTCAATGGAGCGTTTCATGTGTTGTATAGACAATTTCATTGGTGTTAAAGGATTTTTAATTTCGTGTGCTACTTGCTTTGCCATTTCTCTCCACGCCGATTCCCTTTCACTTTTTGCTAATTGTTCGGCTGATTTTTGGAGTTCCTCTACTTTTTTGTTATATTCTTTCACCAATTCACCTATCTCATCTGCACCTTCATATTCTATGGCTTTACTTTTAGACCCCAATTTAACATTTCTTAAACTCTCTTGAATATACTTTAAAGGTGAGGTTAATCGGTTAGATAAGGTAATGGCTAAAATAATAGATATTGCCAACATTAGCACCATAATATTAATAATAGCCAACAAAAACCCCGATATCTGATTTTCTAAATCATCTTGCTTAGAAATATATTGTAAATTAAGATATGCCAACCGATTACCTTCATTATTTACAAACGGCACGTAAGCCGACAAGTAGTTTAATTCACCAATTTGTTCTTGATGTATAAACTCGCTTTTATTTTTTAAGCTCATTTTTTCATAGGCTAAGGTGTTCATTTTTTTTGATAATAATCCTTTAGAGTATATTTTGGGCTGAGATGACGCTAATAAATCTCCATTAATATCATACATATTAATGTCTGTTACAAATACTCTTGAAAACTTTTTTAACAAATATTCCAAATAAACTAAATCCGTTTTCAACTCTCTCTCTCCACCTAATTTATGATATAATTCTGTTTGAACTGACCCTGTTTTTTCTTTTATAAATTCTTTAGAGTTTATGTGATATTGTTTAACCACATAAGTTCCTGCTCCTACACCAAAAGCAATAAGGGTTACAAGCAAAAGCACAATAATAACCACTTGTATTTTTACATTAAAAGAAATATTTTTAAAAGAAAAACTCTTTCGGTTAAGCTGTTGATATCCTAAAGGTAGTAAAAGTAAAACGCCATATATAATTAATAAATATGAAAAAGCCGTAAATAATGTAATGGCTGTACTTATTTTTTTTGATAACAAAGTATATTTACCTCTATCAATTTGATAAATATAATGACTATATCCCTCTTTGTTAACAAATTGTTTGGTGTACTGTTGTGGTTTTGGATTAAACCAAGATGCGGGAATAAATGGATAATCAAACTCCCCTTTATGGCTTACTAAAACACTATCTACATATTTGGCTACAGAATAGCCTTTTAAATAAGTAATTGATTTTGAACCTTTATCAAGTAATAATGAAGGTAAACCTATGTCTTTAGGGAATTTTTTAGACCGCATTTCAACCATAAAGTAACCATAAACCGAATCGTTTTTTACAAGGGGTAAATGAGTGAGATAACTTAACTTTTCAGCATAATTGGTAATAAAATAAATATGAGGGTTAATTGTTGATGTTTTACCTGCTGATTGTATAATTTGATATAAGTTTTGATAAGCAACAGTACCTAAATTGCTATAATTTAGTATAGGAATTTCATTAGAATTATAAAGATTAAAGCTTAAATCATATTTGTTTTTTAAATTTTTAAAATACTTACTTTCAAGACTATCAGAAAATGCAGCGTTATTAATATTAGAAGTAAATGCTTTAAATAAAACATCTTCTTTTAATAATTGTTTTTCAATGTTATCATAATCTAACTCAGTAATAGGATCCTCATCTGTTGCTATTTCCTCAGCATAAACCTTTCTAAGTTGTTTTTCTTTTTGATTGGAATAGTCATCTAAAATATAAGCAGCATAAAAAGATATAAAAGCTAAAATACTTATAATATGAATAAATTTATAGGTTTTATTCTTTAATTCAAACCACAACAACATCCCACTTAAAATAATAGGCCAAAAAGTGGTTAGTAAACTATGGTGCAAATTAACAACATCAATTAAAATATATATTAAAGACAATAAAGCCCATAAAAAAGCCAACTTGTTCCACTCAAAGTTATTTTTTTTAAATTGAATAATTACAAACTGCAAAAATTTAAAATAAGCATAAAAACAAGCACCAATTATTACAATACTAATAAAACTATATAAATCTAAGTCAAATAAAAGCTCTAAATTAAAGTTAATTTTAGAATCAAAAACTAAAGCTAAAATAAGCTCGTTAATTTTAAAAGCTACAAAAAAATTTAAAACAAACAAAGGTATTATATACAACAATAATTTTAACTTTTGATTTCCGTTTTTAAACCAATTACGTGTTCTTTTTAGTAAAAAGTGAATTAAAAAATAAAAAATTGAAACGTTAATAATCAAATCACCTAATGAAGGTACTAACTCAGAAGAAGCAAAAAGCTCAGGACTAAATAATTTAAAATCTGATAAAAAAGATAGCCAGTTGAATTTAATAGAAAGATACCTTAAAACAATAATAGCAATAGGATAAATAATTAATAAAACAGGTCTTTTAATTAACAGTATTTGTGTAGAAGACACCAACAATTGTAACCAAATAAAAAACCCGAGCAAAAAACAACTAAACACAATAAATTCCAGCCATTCATTAGGTTGATATTCATTAACTGGTTGTAAAGAAAATACTGCCTCTCCTTCATCATTTTTAATAGTATAAGTTGTGGAGTGTGGAGGGAGAATTTCTGCGTTAACTATATGTTCAAAACTTGGGGCAAATTTATTTTTTAAATCTTCATTCTGAAACTCATAGGTGTTTTTAATTAAAAAAGTACCGTAAACATCAAAATCCTTATTGGTAGAGTGTGTAAAATAATACCAACCGTTTTTTAAATGATTGACTTCTTTATTTAATGATTTTTGGGGATGTGTATTAGGAACAGGAATATGATGATTGGTCCATACTATTAAAGAATCTTTTTGATAAATAAATACATCAATATTATTTTTATATGCCCTTTTATTTGCTAACTCAAACAATTCTCTTTCTGTTAAGTTGATATTGATTTCTTGCGATAAACTTTTAATTAATTGATGAATTTTTTCTTCCTTTGAATGAAATTTCTCCTCAAATTGGTTAACAGATGAAATTGAAAATTCGGGTTTTAATTGATAATGGTATAAACCAATTCCTGCAAACAGAAGTATCAACCCTGTAAAAAAAAGAATATTTAATTGACGTGTAGAGTTTATTTGCATATCTTTTGTAAAGCTAACTATTTTTTTAATATTAGCACTATTAAAACAAACACCTTTGTTATGGTTATGTGGATTTTATCACCTCATATTTTAATCTTATAAATTGATTTGATTTAAAGATTATTATTGAAAAATTACTAGAGTTTAATCGAAAATTAAATTCAGCAAATAATTTAGAACCTAAAAATTGACTGCTCTTAAATTTTATTAAATCATACAATAAATCATAATTTGTTAAATATTTTTGACTTTTTAAGTAAACTGTAAAACTATTAAAATTATCATTAATAAAAATAACCGTTGAATCTGAATGTCTTTCATATTTACCTATGTCAATTAATGCAAACCCTTCATCAATTAATTTATTTTGATTTTCTATAGTAGTCGCTTCAAAATCAATTTGACAAAAAGGGTTAACAGGAAAACCATTAAAATCATCAAAAACAACCTTTTTTGGTTGTGAAATCTCTTTTTTGGGTTGATTTTGGCAACTTTTTAGTAAAAAAAGACTAAAAAACAAAAGATGTGTTAATATGTAAAATTTAAAATTCAAGTGGTGCAAAGATGTTATTTTTTTAATAAGTAGGGCTGATTTGTGAATTACTTTTTTTTAATTCATCATCAAAATGCTTAACTTTGCAAACTATGTTAAGCATTAATCCAAAAGAATTACCCATACCGCAATTACACGGTTATTTACTAGGTGCTATTGGTCCCCGACCCATTGCTTTTGCTAGTACTATTGATGAAAATGGTAATGCTAATTTAGCCCCGTTTAGTTTTTTTAATGTGTTTTCGGCTAATCCGCCTATTTTAATTTTTTCGCCTGCACGCAGTGGACGAACTAACCAAACCAAAGACACTTATAAAAACGTTAAACAAGTAAAAGAAGTGGTGATTAATGTGGTAACCTACGATATTGTTCATCAAATGTCATTAGCAAGCTCTCCTTATGCTTCAAACATTGATGAATTTGAAAAAGCAGGTTTTACTAAATTACAATCAGAAACTGTTAAACCATTTAGGGTGGCAGAATCTCCCGTTCAATTTGAATGCAAGGTAAATGAGGTGATAGAATTAGGACAAGAAGGGGGAGCAGGTAACTTAGTGATTTGTGAAGTAACTAAAATTCATATTGATAAGCGAGTTTTAAATGATGAAGGAAAAATAGATCAACATAAAATTGATTTGGTTGCCAGAATGGGTGGTAATTGGTATTGCAGAGCCGATAAAAACTCAATGTTTGAAATTGAAAAACCCATTACCACTATTGGAATAGGTTATGACCAAATTCCAGAAGATATAAAAAACTCAACCATTTTAACTCAAAATGACTTAGGACAATTAGGTGGAATTGAAAAATTACCTAACGAAACAGATGTAAATGAACATAAACTTTTGGAGTTAAGTGATTTATTTGTATCTTTAGAGGACAATCAAGCGCAATTAGAAGTTGAATTGCATAAATTGGCACAACAACAATTAAAAGAAAATAAAATAGAAGAAGCTTGGAAAACACTCTTGGCTTTTAATAATTAATAACAACCAAAAACCCCAAAGGGGATTAAAATTAAAAATTAATATGTACACTTTAAAAGGAGAATTAAAAGTAATTAACGACACCCAACAAATTACGGATTCGTTTAAAAAAAGAGAATTTGTTGTTACTGATGCATCAGGACAATATCCTCAAACCATTTTGTTTCAATCTGTTCAAGACAGATGTGATATGTTAGACAATTTTAAGGTAGGCGATATGGTTGAAGTGTTTTTTAATTTAAGAGGTAGAGAATGGACTAACCCAGAAGGTGTAGTTAAAGTGTTTAACTCTTTAGATGCTTGGAAAATTCAACCCTTAAATGCTGGAGGAAATGCTACACCAACAACCGCAGATAATGCCGAAACATTTGTAGCCGAAAAAGGAGACGATTTACCGTTTTAATTTTAAATAAAAGGCTGTTTATGTTAACAGCCTTTTTTTATTTATGAAAGCACCTAAAGAACAACTGCTTTCCAAGACCTTTTATACATCACCAAAAAACTAATCGTTTCTTTTTTAAGTTTTGTAGAGGACATCTAATACGGCGCAGATATTTGTGGCATCATTTTGATTAAAGAAAGAGTCTATTAATAAAACTGAATTAGTTTGGTAGTTGAGGAGACAATTAATCTAATAAATCTTTTGGTGAAACTTTAAAATATTCAGCAAGTTTAAATAT
>CAYQRJ010000134.1:0-7203 GCA_964419855.1 uncultured Crocinitomix sp. | reverse complement strand
CAAGTGTTTTTTTTATTAAAATATTAATGTTTATTAACAGTTTTAACTCTTAATTTACCAAAAATTTGTTTGGTAATTCTGCTATAAATTTAACAAGATGATTATTATAATTAAATTGTAATTGATGAGCATGTAAAAACAAACAATCCTCTTGATAAGTAAGGGGATGATTTTTAAAATATGATGGGTTTTTATAGCCTTTATCACCAACTATTGGATGTCCTATTGATGCCAAATGTAACCTTATTTGATTGGTACGTCCACTACTGGGTATAATCTTTAATAAAGTTGAATCTTTAAATCGCTTAATAACTTCAACTTTTGTGTATGCTTCCACTCCTTTCTCATCCATTTCTCTACCTCCTGCTTTTGTTTTATGTTTTGAGATGTTTCCATTAATAAAAAAAGAATCAGTTTTAACAATGCCTTCTACTAATGCCAAATATTCTTTTTTTACCGCTTGATGTTCAAATTGTTTAATGATGTGATTTGCTGTTGGTTTATTTTTAGCCAGTATAACAATGCCTGTGGTGTTAGCATCAATGCGGTGAACAATTTTAAAAGTAGATTGTGGAAAAGCCAATTGTAATATGTTAGTTAAAGTATTTTTGTTAAATCTTCCTGCTGGATGAATGGGTAAAGGAGCGGGTTTATCAATCACTATAAAATCATCACTTTCGTAAATTAATTTAATGTTAGAATTGACGTTAGGTTCTACTTTGTTGATTACTTTGTTTTGTGTTATCCAGCCTGCTTTTAGTATAAAATTAGGTTTTACTTTTTGATGATTTACAGTTAAACTCCCTTCAATTATTTTTTGTTCCCATTTTTCTTTAGACTGATGCGGAAATAATTCGGCATACATATCTAACACTGTATAGCCATCAAATTTAAGTTTTACCGATAATTGATACGTTAATTCAGAAGGTTGAGAACCTGGTAAGGGTGAAGTGACTAATTTTATTTTATCCTCAAACGTCATGTGAGTTTTACTTTAAAACACTTTTAGTTCTTGTAAACCACAAATATAATAAGCCTAAACTACATAAAACAATACCTACATAAAACACATCAGCAAATTTTGTAGTATCATTTTTGTAAGTAAGTTGAGCCAACCAATTTCCGAAAGCAATTCCAATTTCAAGGGCAATAAACATGGTAGCAATTCCTCTTCCTTTATATTTTGGATTGGCTAAATCAGTCGTCCACGCAAAAATTGCTGGCGACATAAATCCACTACCAACACCAAAAATTATAGCGGTTGAAATAAAAATATTAAAAGATGGAGGAGAGATACAAGCTATAGCAACAATTAAATATAAGATTAAACCAATAAAAATATTAATTCTTCTACCAAATTTATCTGCAAAACGTCCAGCAAAAAATCTAACCCCAATGGTACTTAATGTAAAAACACCCCAATACAATCCTTTTTCAGGAGAACCAAAATATTCTGTCATATCTGGTACAACCAAATAAAACAAACCCGAAAAAGCAGCAGTTAAAAACATAATAACAGTGGGTTGAATCACTTCTGGCGCAAAAATTTCATCCATTTTAGGAATAATATTTCTCCAACTAACTTTTACTTTAGGTTGTGGAGCTTCTTTAATAAAAAAGATGAGAGACAAAGCCATTAAGCCAAACAATCCTGATGCTACAAACAACCCATTGATATGATAATGCTGAAAAATAGCTGTGCTAAAATACTGCCCTAATCCATAACCAATACTGATGGTTAAGCTAAATATCCCCATAGCTTCTCCTCTTTTTTCTGGTGGAATAATGTCAGCTACTAAAGCTGTAGCTCCTGTAGGTTGAAAGCCAGTACTAAATCCGTGTAAAAATCTTAACAGTAAAAATCCGGTTACCGTTAAAAAATAAGGGTAAGCAAAAGACACCAACACACTTACAATTACTCCAATATAAATGGGCGTTTTTCGTCCAAAGTTATCGGCTATTTTACCACTAAAAGGTCTTGAGATGGCAGCCGCTAATGTCCATAAACCTAGAATTAACCATTTATCATTTTCACCTCCTAATGTGGTGATGTAGGCATTTAATTCTGGAAAAATTAAATTAAAACTAATAAAAAACAACAGCATGTGAATACACAATATCCAAAAAGCAGGAGAGTAAGTTTTTTTCATTGTGTAATAATGATTTGTAGCGTTAAATAAATAAAAGGCTCAAACAAATAAGAAATGAGCTTATAAAAACTATCTCATTTTACCTCTTCTACCTTTACTCATTTGAGCCATTCTCATTTGGTTACGTGATGTAGCTCTACCAAGATGTTTTTTAAGGTCTTTTATATGTTCGGTTAAAACGCCTTTTGTATCTAATTTTTTGGCTTCAGCTAGTAAAGTTTCTGCCTCACGTCTTCTACCTGTACCTAAGCATACGGCAGCAATATTTAATTTAGCCATGGCTTTATCATAATCTTGCTTTAAACCAATATTTAATGCCTTTCTGAATAATTTTTCAGATTCTTGCATTTTCATTTTATCTCTACCTGTTAAAGCTTTTAAATAATAGTAGTAAGCTCTTTGTCTTTTTACTAAATATTCTGGTTGTTTTATTCTACTTAAATATTTAGCCGCTTTGTCCATATTTTGCAATCTTAATTGATTAACGGTTAAAATAATCCATTCATTTCTAAAGATGGTGAGTACAATAATTGTGGTAACTAAAATCATCACAATACCCCAACCCCAATAACCATTAGCAAACAACATAATAGTTGAAACAAAAGAGGTTAAAGACAATACAATTTTAATAATTAATCCAATCATAATTTTTTAATCAATAGTTGCTATACATTTTAATTCAATTGATATAGGAGAAGGTAAAGCATTAACTTCTACGGTTGTTCTACAAGGTTGAACATCTTTAAAATAATCAGCATACACCTTATTATAGGTTTTAAAATCACGTTTCATATCGGTTAAAAAAGTAGTTACATCAACTAAATTTTCCCAACAAGATCCTGCCTCTTCTAAAATCAATTTTACATTTTCAAAAACAGATTTACATTGCGCTTCAAAGTCAAAAGAGTCGTAATTGCCATTTTTATCATATTTTAAACCTGGAATGTTAGCCTCTTCACTCCCCGAACCAGCAGCTCTTGGACCAACTCCTGACAAAAATAATAGGTTACCCACTCGCTTTGCATGAGGATATAGTCCCATTGGTTTTGGTGCTTTTTCTACGTCAAACTTTTTTACTTGATTTGCCATTGTAAAATAATTTTTGCAAAGATAACATAAAAGTTATTTTATAGCACATTTTAATAAAATTGGTATTAAAGATTAATAAAAATAGATGGTTTTACGGTTATTAACATAATTTTAAATGTTATTAAAAATGATAGTGTAAAACTAAATTTTTAAAATCATTTTTATAACTAATCATCTTTCTGTATCTTTGTCAATGATGGAGAACAACAAACCAAACATAATCAAAAAAAGGAGGTCATTAAACACCAATGCTTTAAATACTGCTACTGAAGTAGGCAAAATACCACCAAGCTCTGTTGATGTTGAGGAGGCAGTATTAGGTGCTTTAATGTTAGGGCAACAAGCTGTTAATGACGCTATAGATATTTTACAACCAGAGAGTTTTTATAAAGTAGAGCATCAAAAAATATTTGCTGCCATTCATCAATTATTTGGCAATTCTGAAACCATTGATATTTTAACAGTTACAGAGCGATTAAGAAAAAATGGCGATTTAGATTTTATAGGAGGTCCTGCATACATATCTAAATTAACCAATAAAGTTGCTTCTACTGCTCACGTTGAGTTTCACGCTAGAATTATTGCCGAAAAATATATTCTTAGGTCGTTAATAGAAGTGTCGTCTAACATTATTAAAAACTCTTATGACGAAACCAATGATGTGTTTACTGTTTTAAGTGAAGCTGAATCGGGACTATTTAAAATTGCTGAAGGTAACCTTAAAAAAAGTTATGTCAATGTTAAAGATGCGGTTCATGAGGCCATTGAAGAAATTCAAAAAGCATCAGAAAATAAAGATGGAGTAAGTGGTGTACCTTCTGGATTTACAGATTTAGATAGATTAACGTCAGGTTGGCAAAAATCAGATATGATTGTTTTAGCGGCTCGTCCTGGAATGGGAAAAACTGCTTTTGTGTTGTCTATGGCAAGAAATACTGCTGTTGAATTTAATCAAGGCGTAGCTATTTTTTCTTTAGAGATGTCAAGTGTACAGCTAACCAAACGTTTAATGTCTATGGAAACGGGGTTGTCATCAGAAAAACTAAAAAAAGGATTTACTGACGAAAAAGATTGGAAACAATTACATGAAAACATTAACAAACTAGAAGATGCTCCTATATTTATTGACGACACCCCAGCACTGTCTATTTTTGAACTTAGAGCCAAATGCAGGCGTTTAAAAATGCAACACGATATACAGTTGGTGATTATTGATTATTTACAATTAATGTCTGCTGGCACAAAGGGCGGAAACAGAGAACAAGAAATCTCAATGATTTCTCGTTCTATTAAAGAAATTGCTAAAGAAATTAATGTGCCTATTATTGCCCTCTCTCAGTTAAGCCGTTCGGTTGAAACACGTGGAGGAGATAAACGCCCCATGTTGTCAGATTTACGTGAATCTGGTGCTATTGAACAAGATGCCGATATGGTATGTTTTATTTACAGACCGGAATATTATGGTTTAATTGAAGATGAAAATGGTCAACCAACAGAAGGTATTGGAGAAATTATTGTAGCAAAGCACAGAAATGGATCTTTAGATACTGTTAAACTTAAATTTGTTAAACACTTAACCCGTTTTGTTGACTTAGACTTTAATGAAACTGAAGATTTTTACACTCAACAATTTGGTCCAAATACCGAATTTGATATTGATAATAACGCTGGCACAATTACTGTTGGTAGTAAAATGAATGATGATAATGATTTCTCATCAACAATTACACAAAATGATGTACCGTTTTAAATTACTTATAGTATTTACACTTTTCTTTTCTTTTGTAGGACATTCTTCTACAATACTTGTTCCTATGGACGAAACTCAAAAAAATCACCTTAAAGCTTACGGGGTGTCTTATTGGGTATTGGAACAAAATATGATAATGGAATGGCTGTTAAATTTTAGAGGTGGGAGTTTTTTAATGCCACACAATAAGTATATTGAAGAGCAATTAATAATAAAAGGGGTGTCTTACAAAGTTGTTCCTGATGCTAAAGTAAAGCAAATAAAAACTCAAATTGCTAACCCAGAGGTTAACATGGAGGTGGTTCAGCTCGAAAAAGCACCTAAAATAGCTGTTTATACTCCAAAAGGTAAACAACCTTGGGATGATGCAGTGACCCTTGTTTTAACTTATGCCGAAATTCCCTATGAGGAAGTGTATGATTCTGCTATTGTTAAAGGTGGCTTAGCTGAATTTGATTGGCTGCATTTACATCATGAAGATTTTACAGGACAATATGGAAAGTTTTATAGGGCCTATCACAATGCGCCATGGTATCAAAAACAAGTTAAACAAAATGAAACCACTGCCCATGCTTTAGGTTACAATAAAGTATCTAAACTTAAATTGGCAGTAGCGTTAAATATTAGAGATTTTGTGATTGGTGGCGGATTTTTATTTACCATGTGTTCTGGAACAGACAGTTACGACATTGCCCTTGCTGCCATGAATACTGATATTTGTGAACGAATGTATGATGGCGACCCCTCAGAACCCGGTTATCAATCTAAATTAGATTATAATCAAACTTTGGCGTTTACCAATTTTACCATTGAAAAAGATCCTATGGTGTATGAATATTCTGACATTGACGGCACAAAAGACCACCGTTTACCTGAATCTCAAGATAAATTCTTTTTATTTGATTTTTCTGCCAAATGGGACATTGTACCTACTATGCTATGTCAAAATCACACCAAAGTAATTGATGGTTTTATGGGGCAAACCACCGATTTTAGAACTAAATTTATTAAACCAAATGTGTTAATAATGGGCGAGAATAAAAATTTAGGCACAGCCCGTTACATTCATGGTGAATTAGGCATGGGAACTTGGACATTTTATGGCGGTCACGACCCTGAAGATTACAGGCACTTTGTAGGCGACCCACCAACAGATTTAAACTTACACCCCAACTCTCCAGGTTACCGTTTAATTTTAAACAACATCTTATTTCCAGCCGCCAAAAAGAAAAAAAGAAAGACTTAAACACAGCAACTAATTTGGTTTATTTTTCACCAAAACCAAAACCAACACCAAAAGACAATTGTAAAACATGTCTTGATGCACCTGAACTCCAATTATATGATGGATTTTCCTTATCGTAAATCAAAGGATAAAAAATGTAACTAAACTCTGAAGTTAAAGCAAGTCGTTTGCCCATATCAAATTGATACCTAATACCTGAATTAACACCTAAATCAAATAATTTTTTGGTAACATAAATTGTCTCATATTTATCAATATATTCAGTACCTGTAAAAAATTTACTTATATAATATCCACCAAACAACACTTCATGACCAACTCTAAAATTTAATCCTGCCTTAATTCTTAAATGATGAGTTTGATTTTGATATATACTTTTTAAAAAAGAAGTATTAAACTTAATAAATGAACGAAAACTTGCTTCCCCTTTCTTAATTTTCAGGATAGGTTTAGTAGAATGATCTGCATAATATACACCTAGTGAAAACAAAATACAATTATCATTTTTAATCTTTTTTTGGTATTCAAAATCAATTTGATTAAAAACTAGTAAAGCAAGGTTATTCTTTATTTTATATGAGTTTGAAACAAAGTCTAACTGATTAATATATTGAACATTATTAATTGATTCCCCACGAAAATGATAATAATAAGATTTAGTGATGAAAAAAGTTTTATTATAATTTTGTTGAGCAACAAAATTGTTGGTAACTAAAAAAGTCACCAACAATAATAATATTTTAGATATAGAATTCATTAATATTTAACAATTTTTTTTCTTACCGTTGTGTTTTCATCTTTTAATTCAACAATATAAACACCTCTTGATAAATCAGGTAATGAAACAGTGGCATTTGATGAGTAAATTTGATTTGAATATACTAATTTTTGTTCAAAATGAATACTTTTATATTATTTTAATTTAATATTATGATAACAGAAGAAAAGTTAATGAAAGAATGGAGTGA
>CAYQRJ010000133.1:4896-7303 GCA_964419855.1 uncultured Crocinitomix sp. | reverse complement strand
AAGGAAATTACCCTGTAACAAGCGGACATTATACCAATGCTAATAGTGGTCAATTTATTCATAAACTTAATACTAACCTCAATGTGTCTGAATGGTCTTCAGTTTTTGGGGCAGGTACAGGTCATGTTGAAATATCGCCTACCGCTTTTTTAGTGAGCGATTGTTATGAGATTTATATTGCTGGATGGGGTGGAAACTTAAATGTAACCAACGGGAGTGCAAATTTTAGCACAACAAATGGTTTTCCTGTTACAGCTGACGCTTATCAATCTTCAACTAGTGGAAGTAATTTTTACTTGGCTTTGTTTACGCAGGACATGATGAGTTTAAAATACGCTACATTTATGGGTAGTTTAAATGGATCATTAGATCATGTAGATGGAGGAACAAGTAGGTTTGATAAATCGGGTAAGGTCTATCATGCTGTTTGTGCTGCTTGTGGAGGAAACAGTAATGGTTTCCCTACAACACCAGGTGCTTATTCAACAACCAACAACAGTAATAATTGTAATTTAGCAGGGTTTTTATTTGAATTATCTAAAATTGAATCTACATTGAGTACGACCACCCCAATAACGTGTTTACCTAACGCTACTATTTTTGAAAATAACAGTCAAAACGGTAATGCTTATTATTGGGATTTTGGAGATGGAAATACCTCTAACGATTTTGCTCCAACCCACTTATATGACACACCAGGAATTTATGATGTAATGCTTGTAGCTTATGATGTAGATGGTTGTTATGAACCCGACACCTCTTATACCCAAGTTGAAGTAATTTTACCCGAATATCAAGTTTGGGCATTAAGTGATACCATTTGTCCAGGAACATCTGTTCAAGTTTTTGCTACAGGAGGGAACGGTTATGCTTGGGGACCTCCCGAATTATTTGATAACCCTAGCTCATCATCACCTTTTTTAACCATTAATCAAGAAACTACAGTAACCGTAGATATTTCAAGTGAATGTGGTTCCTCATCTTTAGAATTAACGGTTTATGTATTTGGAGTTGATGCAGTTTCGGGAGATGATGTGGCTATATGTGTTGGTGACAGCACTCAACTTAATGCCGCAGGTGGCGATTCATATCATTGGACACCTATTGAAACACTAAGTGATCCAAATATTGGAAATCCATGGGCAACTCCCAATATTACCACCTATTATTATGTAGAAATTATAACCCCTGAGGGTTGTCATATTTTTGACACTACAAAAGTTCATGTTGACCAAGATATTCCCTACCCTAATTTAATTAATGAAGTAAGTATTTGTAAAGGAGATAGCATTCAAATTGTAGCCAATGGCGCTACCGATTATTTATGGTCGCCTAATTATAACATTAGCAACAATACCATTTATAATCCTTATGTTTATCCAAGTATTGATACCAGTTATCAAGTGGCTTTTACTAATGCTTGTGGCACAAGTTATGACACAGTAAAAGTAAACGTTATTGAAGTGAACGGAAGTGTTAACCCAGATACCATTATTTGTCCTGAAGGCACTGCTGTTTTATGGGCGTCTGGTGGAGTTAATTATAATTGGACTCCCAATATTCATTTAAACAGGCCTCACGATTCTACAACGTTGGCAACACCAAATCAACCTACCTCTTATTCTGTACTTATTACAGATGAATTTGGTTGTCACACCACGCTTTCTACTTATATTGATTTATATGATTCACCAACCATTACAGTTTCGCCAAATGTATATGGTATTGTAGGTGATACAGTTGAAATATGGGCGGAAGGTAATGGTTCTATCATGTGGTCACCTGCCTTATATATTAGTTGTGTTACTTGTCCAACCACTTATGTTTCGCCTCCTAACAATTATGTTTACACCGCAACAGTTACAGATGAGAATAGTTGTACTGCAAGCGCAGATGTTCAAATTATATTTGACCCATTAATATATGTGCCAAACGCTTTTACACCTGATGGTGACACCTATAATAACACATTTTATGCTGTTGTAAATAATGTTAGTGAATTTGAAATGTGGATTTTTAACCGTTGGGGCGAATTAATTTTTATTGCCAACTCGGTTGACCAACAATGGGATGGAACTTATAATGGCAACAAATCTCCTGATGATGTTTATGTTTGGAAAATAAAATATAAAGATTTGAATGGAATAGACTACGAATTAATGGGTCACGTTACATTGTTAAGATAATTATTAAATTTGCATCAAATAATTATTTGTGTTGTGTTAAAAAAGCTATTTATTTTTATCGTATTAATCAACTTTTACAGCACACATCTTTTTGGTGAAGTAAATATAACTGATTCTACAAAGGTAAAACTGTTTCCAAAATCTATTGGAAATAAAAAATGGAAGCTTTTGGTTGGATTAGATGCTAGGCGTTCATTTTTTGAATCTCAAAAAGTTAAAAT
>CAYQRJ010000133.1:0-4796 GCA_964419855.1 uncultured Crocinitomix sp. | reverse complement strand
CCTATGGGGAAAATTCTGGTTGGATAATTAATAAAGTCAATGATGTTATCCTTTTCAAATCTATCATCTGTGGTACAAACAATACCTCTAGGTTTATTAAATGCTAAATAAACTGGTTTTTCTTTTCCTACTTCAATTAATTTACCATCAACCCTAACCTCATCATTTGGTAAAACCTTTGTTCCCATTTCAGGGATTTTATTATTAATGGTAATTCTACCTTCATCTAAAAGTTTATCAGCTTTGCGGCGAGAGCAGTAGCCAGCTTCACTCAAAAACTTATTTATTCTTATTGATTTATTTTCTGACATACTAATATTCTTCAACAATATGTTTAACCCTTCCTACTTCATTGGTATCAATCATTACTTTAATGCCGTGAGGATGAAATTTAGAATTGGTAAGGATGCGTTTAACAACACCCTCTGTCAACTCTCCTGTTTGTTGATGTTGTTTTTTGACAATTTCAACCAAATCACCTATGGTAACATTTTTTCTGTGCCTACCGTCTAATGCCATTATTTTGAAATTTCTTGACAAAGTTCAACTAAAACTCCATTGGTAGATTTTGGATGCAAAAAAGCGATTTTTTTATTATCAGCCCCTAACTTTGGAATATCATGAATTAATTTGAATCCTTCTTTTTTTAATCTGTCAATTTCAAACTCAATATTTTCTACTTCAAAAGCAATGTGGTGCATTCCTTCTCCTTTTTTATCAATAAATTTAGCAATGGCACTATTTGGATTTGTGGCTTGAAGCAGTTCAATTTTAGATTCACCCAACTTAAAAAAAGATGTTTTTACCCCTTCAGACTCTACCTCTTCTATTTTATATGCAGGTTGATTAAACAATGTTTTAAACAATTCATTTGATTGTTCAATATCTTTAACTGCTATTCCAATATGTTCAATTTTCATGATAATAAGTATTAAAAAAAATCCCGTTACCAAAGTTTTGGAAACGGGATTGATGTGATATCTTAACTAAGCATTTTATGCTTTAATAAATTTTTCGTTTTTGTTGTCGTAATTAATGTAGTAAGCACCTTTTTTAAGGTTAGAGCAATCTACTTGTGACCCTACACCTTTTTTAACAAGGTTACCATAGGCGTCAAAAATTTCGTATTTGGTTTCAATTGGTTTACCACTAGCTGTAAATTTGATAATTTTTTTAACACGTTTAGGATTAAATTCTGGTTCTTTTATAGTGGTATTAGTAAACGTTACTGCTTTTGAAGGACGTTTTTTACCAGTGTGGTCTGTCTGAGCAACCCTTACTTTATTTTCTCCAGAGTGAGGAGATACTTGAAACGTATAATCATTCTTACCAGGTGTTCCTTTTCCGTCAACTTCACCAACGGTTACCCATTTGTTCCATCTGTATTGTTCAATAACAAAAGTTAATTTACCAGATTCTTTAGTTGTTGACCAAGTTAATTTACCATCAGGCGTACAACTTATGCTTTGAATTTCGTAAGTACTTTTAGGTAAAAGCACCTCTGGGTTTAAGATTTTTGGTTTACAACCAATTCCATGTTCTAAAACGATAAACACAGGATCACCTATTTTAAGTCCAAACTCTTCAAAAGGAATTTCAAAAGCACTTGACTCAACACCATCTGACATTGGGTCTCCATTAACGGTTACATTAGTTACACAAAAGCCGAAACCGTCTTCATCTTCCGGATTTTGTACAAATAAGTTTTTGCCTTGATAATGACCTTCTAAAGAAAGATCTGCAAATGATAAATAAGAACCACTTACAAATAAAACAAGCAATAAAAATTTAATGTTTAATAATATTTTCATCTTTTTCATATATTGTAATAGTGCAATATTAAGGTTTACATTTATATTTTACAAATTTAATCAACATTTTTTTAACATTTTTATACTTTTTTAGTTTTTTCAAATAAAAAAAATTATATTTGATAAAAATTTTATTTTGCATTTATGAAAAACATAGTTATAAGTATTTCGATTTTGGCTTTATTATTTTCTTGTTCAACCAGCAACAATGAAAATAAAGATGCTGATGAAACTAAAACAACAAAATCTGGTGGAGGAATTACAATTCCTTTAGATAGTTATTTTACTATTGAACGTCCTAGAGAAATTTTAAAAATTGAATCCGCTCAAATTTATGGTCAAATGCTTGAAAGCCTAGTTAGGTTTGATGATGATGATTTAGAAATAAAACCTGCATTAGCTGAAAAGTGGGATATTTCTGAAGATGGGTTAACTTATACATTTTATTTAAGAGAAAATGTTAAGTTTCATGATAATGCTGTTTTTAAAGATGGTAAAGGAAGAGATGTTACCACTCAAGATGTGGTAGATATGTTTTATAGAATGTATGAAAATGTACCTGAAAATTCTGCTTACCCCATATTCCAAAACACCATTGAAGGTGGTAATGACTATTATGAAAAAAAATCTGATAACATAACTGGTATTTCAAGTGATGACAAAACAGTTACAGTTAAGTTGACTCAGCCAAACAACACTTTTTTAGCAAAATTAGTGACAATTTACGCCTCAATTATACCTAAAGAATCTTTAAATAAAGAGAGTTGGAATATAGTTGGAACAGGTCCTTTTATGTACAATAAGGCTAAATCAACATCAGAATTAGTAGTTTTAGATAAAAACCCTAATTATTGGATGACAGATTCAATAGGCACTCAACTGCCTTACCTTGACAACTTAACCTATAAATACTATGATGATGACAACGCCAAAATGGATGATTTTTGGAATAATAAAATTGCCATTGTAAAAAATGTTCCTATTACAAAAGTATCAGAAGTTTTAGAAGAAAGAATAACAGATTTTCAAGGAAAAAAAGCCAAATATATTTTAGAAAGTGTGCCTCAAATGTCAACAACCTACCTAGAATTTAATATGACATCAAAAGCACTAAAAAATCCAAAGGTAAGACAAGCCATTAATTATGCTATTGATAGAAAAAGAATTGTTGAAAAAACACTTAAAAATCAAGCATACGAAATTGGTAAGTTTGGTATTACCCCTCCTCTGCCTAAAATTTATAAAGGATATGATTTTGAAGGTATAGAAGATTACGGTTATACTAGAAATTCTGAAAAAGCAAAACAATTGTTAGCAGAAGCTGGTTATCCAGATGGTAAAAATTTCCCTACTTTAAGTATTCAATTTAAAAAGGACAATAGTAGATATTTGGTGATGAGTGAAGTTCAAACTCAATTAAAATCTGTTTTAAACATTGATGTTGATATTGAACAAGTAGAGTTTAATAAATTATTAGAAAATGAAGCTTATGGTACTGCCGATATTTTCCATAATGTATGGGTAGGTGATTTCCCTAGTCCTGAATCATTTTTAATTAACTTTTACGGAAAATTAGTGCCAAAAAACAGGAATGAACCTTCTCGTATAAATAATGGTAGATACATTAACAAAGATTTTGATGAGTTATACGAAAAAGGGATGGAAGCAACAAACCCAGAAGAAGCTAATAAATATTTTGCTGAAGCAGAAAAGGTAATGTTGCAAAATCCTCCATTAGTTGTTTTATATTATGGAGAAAATTTATGGTTAAGACAGGCTGGATTAAAAAACTTCAACACAAACGGAATGAATTATATTGATTTTACACGAGTTTATGTTGAGCAGTCAAATAACAATAATGATGATTCTGCAAAAAAGTAATTTTTAAATATTAAATCAATATTAATCTCGGCTTTTATAAGTCGAGATTTTTTTATTAATAATGGCAGGTATTTATATCCATATTCCGTATTGTAAGCAAAAATGTAATTATTGCGATTTTCATTTTTCAACCAACCCTGCTACAATACTACAAATGACAAATGCAATTATTAAAGAGATTGAACTTAAAAAAGACTATCTTAATCCAAAACCAATAATAAAAACCATTTATTTTGGTGGCGGAACACCGTCTTTTATTTCTGATGCACATTTTTTACAAATCGTAACATCTATTAAACAACATTATAAAATTGACAACCAAGTTGAATTTACTGTTGAGTGTAACCCTGATGATTTAACTAAAGAAAAGTTGTTATTCTATAAAAAAATTGGGGTAAATAGATTAAGTGTAGGTATTCAATCTTTTGATGAAGACCAATTAGTGTTTATGAATAGAGCACACAACGCCAATGAAGCTGAAAATTGTATTAAGCTAGCTCAAAGCATAGGTTTTAATAACATTACTATTGATTTAATTTATGGTTTACCTAAAACAAAGTTACATTATTGGCAAAATCAAATTGAAAAAGCTATTAATTTAGGAGTAAACCACATTTCTGCTTATTGTTTAACCATTGAACCTAAAACTGTTTTTGGCAATCAATTTAAAAAAGGTAAACTACTGCCAGCTACAGATGCTAAAAGCAATAAAGAGTTTAGGGTATTAATTAACACACTAAAAGAAAATGGATTTGAACAATACGAAATTTCTAATTTTGCTAAAAAAGGGTATATATCTAAACACAACTCTGCTTATTGGTTAGGTGAAAAATATATTGGTATTGGTCCATCTGCTCACTCATTTAATGGAGACACAAGACAATGGAATGTGGCTAATAATTACAAGTACATAAAAGCTTTAAATCAAAACAATACTTTTTTTGAAACAGAGCAATTAAGCATTGAAAACAAATTTAACGAGCATATTTTAACCCGTTTGAGAACAAAATGGGGAATTGATTTAGACTATTTAAGTCATATATCAGAACACCATTTAAAATCAATACAACCCCTACTAAAACAATTTGAAAGCTCTAAAGACAT
>CAYQRJ010000132.1:0-7317 GCA_964419855.1 uncultured Crocinitomix sp. | reverse complement strand
AAAAACAGTAAAAAATGGTATCATAAAAAAGTTGGTTCGTTTTTTTGGACAAGCAAAAAAATGAACAAAACATTAAAAGGATTTTATCCCGACAACTTTCGGGGCTATTTATTTAGGACGATATTGAATTTTGATAACTGATTTTATTTACATTTACCATTAAAATGTTAAATTTCCTTTAATTTATGGCGTTATTATTGTTGATTTATGTAATTTAGTAAATTACACTAAAACTAACTATGTCTAAATTCGAAAATTTATTAAACCAAATTGAGCTTTTTATACGCAAGTATTATAAAAATGAAATGCTTAAAGGTGTCATTTTATTTTTTGTTATTTTTCTATTTAGTTTTTTGATTGTTAACCTATTAGAATATTTTGGTCGTTTTAATCAAACAGCAAGATTTGTTTTGTTTTATACATTTATTGCTGTCAATTTAGGTGTGCTTTTTAAATTTATAATTTATCCCCTACTCCAACTCAATAAACTAACTAATCGCCTTAGTTTTACCCAAGCATCTAAAATGATAGGGCAAATTTTTCCTTCTGTTTCAGATAAATTGCAAAATACCCTTCAGCTTGACGCTCAAATGCATCAACAATCTGTTAATATTGATTTAATTCAAGCTAGTATTGAACAACGGGCATCAAATTTATCAACCATTCCATTTACAACAGGTATTCAATTATCAGAAAATAAAAAATACCTTAAATATTTATTACCAATTTTACTTGTCATTATTTTATTGTTTGCTTTCAAGCCTGCCATTTTATCTGACAGTAGTAAACGAATTATCAATTATAATCAAGAATTTATACCACAAGCACCATTTAATTTTAATCTAGCTAGTCCTTCAAGTATTAAAGAGGGTGATGATTATACCCTAAAAATTAAATTATCTGGAGATGAAATTCCTCAAGAGGTTAAAGTCATTTCTAATTTGGGAACTTATAACCTTAAAAAAGAAAGCAATGTGATGTTTTCTTATACGTTTTCTAATGTTAAAGAGAATTTGACCTTTACTTGCCAGTCTAATGGTTTTACTTCACAGCAATTTAAGGTAGATGTTTTAAAAAAACCTGTTTTAGAGGATATTTCTTTAAAGCTTAAATACCCTAAACATACTGGTTTATCAAATGAAGAATTAAATAATATTGGTGATGTGTCAGTACCTGAAGGCACTTTAATCGAATGGAATTTAAAAGCCAAAAACACCAACCGATTAACGGTTCTGTTTGTTGATACAACATTTAATATCAAAGCCGATTTATCTAATCATTTCAAATTTAAACACCAATTGTTTAATTCTGTTAACTATGGTTTAATTCTTTCATCTCCTGATTTAGATAATGCTGATACGTTAAATTATTCAATCAATGTTATTCCAGATGCCTACCCTACTATTTCAATCAATGATAAAGCAGATACTTTAAATCCTTTTATTCATCATATTGATGGAAATATTTCTGATGATTATGGATTTAAGTCTTTGATTATATCTACTAAAATTATTAGAAAAGATTCAACCAATAAATTTGTAAAATCAATTGGTGTTAGTCCAAAATTAACTAAACAGTTTTTTTATTATCAACTAAATTACTCTCAATATAACTTAAAACCTGGAGATAAATTAGAATACATATTTACAGTCACCGACAATGATGCCATCAATCATTTCAAGTCATCTAGTTCTGTTAAAAAGACTTTTGCTGTTCCAGAATTAGATTCTTTAGAAAATTTAATATCGGATAAAAACAAAGAATCAGAATCCGATATTGATAAAGCTAAAGATAAATCTAACGATATTAAAAAGAACATTAAAGACATCAAAAACGAATTAATTAATAAAAAATCGCCTGATTGGAAAGATAAGCAAAATTTAGAAAATCTATTAAATATGCAACAAGATTTGCAGCAACAAATTGAACAATTAAAACAAGAATATGAACAAAATAAACAAGAAGAAAATCAATACTTAGAAAACTCAGAGGAGTTACAACAAAAGCAAGAACAACTTCAAAAATTATTAGACGAATTAATGGATGATGAATTAAAAGAATTAATGGAAGAACTTCAAAAATTAATGGACGAAATGAACAAGAATGACTTGATTGAAAATTTAGAGGAAATGGAAAAAAATCAAGAATCATTAGAAGAAGAACTTGACCGAGCTTTAGAATTATTTAAAAATTTAGAACTCGACACCAAACTTGAAAACATAGAGGAACAATTAAAAAACTTAAAAGAAGAGCAAGAAAAACTTAACAAGTTAACTGACGACAAATCATTGTCTGATGAAGAATTATCTAAAATGCAAGAAGACATTAATAAAAAGTTTGACGAGATTCAAGAAGATATTCAAGATGCTAAGGAGATGAATGAAAATCTTGAAAAGCCTAGAGATATGGAGTTTGATAAAGAATTAGAGAAGCAATTAGATAACGAGTTAAATCAATCTAAAGAAAACCTAGATAATGGTAAAACTAAAAAGTCATCAAAAAATCAAAAAAATGCTTCCGAAATGATGGAGCAAATGGCAAATCAAATTGATGCTATGCAATCTAAGCAACAACAAGAACAAGCAGAAGAAGATATGGATGCTTTACGCTTTTTACTTGAAAATTTGGTTGCCCTATCTCAACAACAAGAAGCATTAATGAATGAATATAAATATACAAAAATAACTGACCCAAAATATTTAGAATTAAATAGACAACAGCTACAAATATCGCAAGCCACCCAAATTGTTAATGATTCTTTAATAGCTTTAAGTAAACGTGTATTTCAATTAGAAAGTTTTATTAATGATGAACTTTCAGATTTGAATTATAACTTAGATAAATCTTTGCATTATTCAGAACTCAGACAAACACGTAATTTAAACCAACATCAACAATATACTTTTACATCATATAATAATTTAGCTTTAATGTTAGCTGAGGTTCTTCAACAAATGCAAGAACAACAAAAAAATGGTAAACCCGGTAGTGGTTCTTGTAGTAAACCTGGAGGGTCTGGTTCTGGTCAACCTAAGTCAAGTCAAATGACTATGGAGCAAATGAAACAACAAATGAAAGAACAAATTTCTAAAATGAAAAACGGCTCTAAACCTGGAGGAAAAGATGGAAAAAAACCAGGTAAAGGTGGTCAGGGCGGAAACAAACCTGGTGGCAACAAAGGTAACCCAATACCTGGCTTAAGTCAAGAGGAAATTGCAAAAATGGCCTTTAAGCAAAGTCAAATGCGAAAGTCTTTACAACAAATGCGTCAAGAATTAAATAAAGATGGAAGCGGAAATGGCAATCAATTAAATGATTTGATTAAAGATATGGAAGAATTAGAAAATGACCTACTTAATGGTAATTTTACTAATGACTTATTAAAACGTCAACAAGAAATTTATACCCGACTTTTAGAAAGCGAAAAAGCCCTGTTAGAAAGAGGCTATTCAGAAAAAAGAGAGTCAAAATCTGGAAAAAATTCAAATGAAGGTAACCAAATTGATTTATCTGAGTATAATAAAAAGAAACAAGCAGAAATTGAATTATTAAAATCAGTTCCGCTTGGTTTAAGAGTTTATTACAAAAACCTAATAAATGAATATTTTAACTCAGTAAACCAGTAAGTGAATGCATAAATTAGTCATTAACTCAAATATAAATAACATATCGGAAGTTGAAAAACTGATAGACCAAGTATGTGAAGACTTAAATATTAAAGAAGATATTTATGGAAACATTTTAATTGCAGTTACAGAAGCAGTAAACAATTCCATTTTACACGGAAATGCTTCTAATGAAGAATTAAAAGTTACTATTGAGGTGGTTAAAAAAGAATCTAATACAGAGGTTGTTTTTACTGTTTCTGATGAAGGAAAAGGGTTTGATTTTAATCACCTACCCGACCCTACTGCTCCAGAAAATATTGAAAAGCCAGATGGAAGGGGTATATTTTTAATGAAAAATTTATCAGATAATGTAGAGTTTTTTAATAATGGTTCAAAAGTTAGTATTACCTTTGTGGTGTAATGAGTGTAATTGAGTTTAATTTTGAAGATGTCACTTTTCCGTCTGCCAAGTTGCGAACGGATTTTTTTCGTTTATGGATTAATGATATTGTTAAACATCACAATAAACAAATAGGCGAACTAAATTATATTTTTTGTTCAGATGATTATATTTTAAATATTAACAAACAATACCTTAACCATAATTATTACACAGATATTATCACTTTTAATTATAACGTTGGTGATGTTATTAATGGTGATATTTTTATTAGTTTAGACACTGTAAAAGATAATTCAATGATTTACTCTAACGGATGTTTTGATGATGAGCTAGACAGAGTTGTTATTCACGGAGTTCTTCACTTAATAGGGTTTAATGATAAAACAAAATCAGAACAAACTGAAATGACCAAACAAGAGAATTTAGCTTTAAAACTCAGAAATGTTTCACGTGAAACATTAACCAAAAACAAATTAAAATAAAAAAATGTTTCACGTGAAACACACATAAAAGATGTTACAAAAATATGACATAATAGTAGTTGGAGGGGGACACGCTGGTTGTGAAGCGGCTCATGCTGCCGCAACAATGGGGTCTTCTACTCTATTAATAACAATGAACTTAAACACCATTGCGCAAATGTCGTGCAACCCTGCTATGGGTGGTGTGGCAAAAGGTCAAATTGTAAGAGAAATTGATGCCCTTGGTGGTGGGTCGGGAATTGTGGCAGACAAAAGTGCCATTCAATTCCGTATGCTCAACCTTTCTAAAGGTCCTGCTATGTGGTCGCCCCGAACTCAAAACGACAGAATGTTGTTTGCAGAAACGTGGCGTTTAAAACTAGAACAAACACCTAATCTCGATTTTTGGCAAGATATGGCTAAAGGGTTGGTGGTTGAAAACGGTAAAGTGGTAGGTGTTAAAACAGGAATGGGTATAACTGTAAAAGCTAAAGCTGTTATTTTAACTAATGGTACTTTTTTAAATGGATTAATTCATTTGGGCGAAAAGCAATTTTCGGGTGGACGTGCTGCCGAAAGTGCCTCTTATGGTATTACCGAAAATTTAGTTGATTTAGGGTTTGAATCAGGACGAATGAAAACTGGAACGCCTCCACGTGTTGATGGCCGTTCTTTAGATTATTCTAAAATGGAAGAACAAAGTGGTGATGTATTTCCTTCAAAATTTTCTTTTTCTAACGAAACAAAAGTTTTAACGAAACAACGCCCTTGTCATATTACTTATACTAATTTAGACACACACGAATTATTAAAAGAAGGGTTTGATAGATCGCCAATGTTTAATGGTGCTATTAAAAGTTCTGGTCCTAGATATTGTCCTTCAATTGAAGATAAAATTACTCGTTTTGCCGAAAGAGAAAGACATCAAATTTTTGTAGAACCTGAAGGGTGGAACACTATTGAAATTTATGTTAATGGATTTAGTACGTCTTTGCCTGAAGAGGTTCAATTAAAAGCTTTGCGTTCAATACCTGGTTTTGAAAAGGCAAAAATGTTTCGTCCTGGTTATGCCATTGAATATGATTATTTTCCTCCTACCCAACTAAAGCATACATTAGAAACTAAATTAGTTGATAATTTATATTTTGCAGGACAAATTAACGGCACAACGGGTTATGAAGAAGCCGCCGCACAAGGGTTGATGGCTGGAATCAATGCTCATAATAAATTAATAGAAAAAGAACCATTTATTCTAAGTCGTTCTGATGCTTATATTGGTGTATTAATTGATGACTTAATTACTAAAGGTACAAAAGAACCTTATAGAATGTTTACATCAAGGGCAGAATTTAGAATTCTACTACGTCAAGATAATGCCGATTTAAGGTTAACTAAAAAAGGATATAACATTGGTTTAGCTGATGAAAGTAGATTAAGAAAGGTTAATGATAAAATTAAATATACTGATGAGGTAAAAAAAGTACTTAAAAATACTTCTGTTTCTCCTGACGAAATGAATGAGTTTTTAACGTCTATTAATTCATCTCCAATTAAACAAAAACAAAAAGCATTTACTATGCTTAGTCGCCCTCATGTTAAACTTGATAACATTGTTGAATATTCAGCTTTACTAAAGCAAAAATTAGAGACTTTTAAACAAGAACATAAAGATGCTTTAGAACAAGCAGAAATCCAAATTAAATATGATGGTTATATTTCACGTGAACAGGATAACGCTAATAAATTAACCCGTCTGGAAAACGTTAAAATTCCACCAACTATTGATTATACTTCTTTTTCTTCTCTTTCTGCAGAGGCAGTAGAGAAGCTTACAAAAATTAAACCTGTAACCATTGGTCAAGCCAGTAGAATTAGTGGAGTTTCTCCCTCTGATGTTTCGGTATTGTTGGTTTTTTTAGGTAGATAAATTATGAACGAATTAAATACAATATTAAATTGTCCCATTTGTGATTCTAAAGAATTTAAACATTTTTTAGACTGCAAAGATTATACAGTAAGCCAAAAAACATTTACCATTGTAGAATGTGTAAGTTGTGGTTTTCATTTTACAAATCCAATTCCTAAAATTGAAGACATTGGTGATTATTATAAATCCGAATCTTATGTGTCACATTCTTCTACTAATAAAGGATTGATTAATAAATTATATCAGTTAGTTAGAAAACGTACCTTAAAACAAAAAGTTAAACTCATTCAATCTGAATCTAAAGGTAAAAATCATTTAGATATTGGTGCAGGTACAGGTCATTTTATTAATGCTACCTCAAATGCGGGTTTTAATAGTTTAGGTTTAGAACCTGATGAAGATGCCAGAAGTTTAGCTGTAAAATTACATAATGCCAATATAAAGCCATTAGAACATTTGTTTGATTTACAAAACAATTCTATGGATGTAATTACAATGTGGCACGTTTTAGAACACGTTTACAACCTTAAAAATGATTTAAAACAAATTACATCAGTATTAAAAGATGATGGGGTAATGGTGGTAGCTGTTCCTAATATGAGGTCTTATGATGCTAAAAAATATAAACAATATTGGGCAGCTTATGATCTTCCCATTCATTTATATCATTTCCAACCTAACGATATTAAAAATTTATTTGAGCAATACGAGATGGTAATAGACAAAATTCTACCAATGAAATATGATTCTTTTTACGTATCTATGTTGAGCGAAAAATATAAAGGTGGAAATATCATCTCCGCCTTTTTTACTGGATTGATGTCAAATTTAAAAGCTGACGCCAATTCTTACTCATCTCAAATCTATATTTTGCGCAAAAAAGCCAAATAAAGCGTTTTAAGACGTTTTCTTTATAGC
>CAYQRJ010000131.1:0-7349 GCA_964419855.1 uncultured Crocinitomix sp. | reverse complement strand
GGGTTTAGAAATATAGCAGATGAATAAAGATAATTTCAAACTCCCTCAAATTTGGGTGTTATTAAATTGTATAATAATTATTTTAACGAATTGATTTACTACAACTTAACTAAGTAACAATAATATAGTGGTGAATTTTGTGGATTAACGATTTAAAAAATGAATTATAATCCTTTTAAAAACTCAATGTTTTCTTTGGTGTTTAATTTGGTTGTGCCTTCAATGGTCATTACCACATTAAAATCAGAATCTATTATAAAAGTAGTGGGATAAACACTAAAATTGAGTTGAATAGGGAAGTTTTGAGTAAAATAAATAAAATCATTCACATCAAATTCCCCCGATTGTTTTATCACATCATAGGGTTCATTGCTTACCGATATAAAATAAATTTCATCTTTAAATTGCTCCCTTAAATTTTTAAGTTGAGGCAATTCTGCTCTACAACCTGGACACCAAGTAGCCCAAAAGTTTAAAACAATAGGGCGTCCTTTAAAATCGTTAAAATTATGCATATTTTGATTTTTGTCAAAAATAATCCATTGTTCTTGAGTAAAATTTAATGGCTGTTTATCCTCAATTTTAAGTTCGGTAGTGCCCATAAAAATGCTTTTAACAGTCGCCGAAAATTTAACCCGCCAACTCGGTACAAACATTATCACAATAATAAGTCCTAATAATATATTAGTAAACCAACCCCAATATTTTTTTATTTTTTCTTTATCCATCTTGTACAAAAGTAGTTAGTATTTTAAAATTGTGTGTAATTATTCTTACATTTACATTAATTAAATTTAGCAAGTAATAAATTATGTTTTGGCGTAAAAAAAAGAAAGAAAAATTAGAAGGAAAACTAAAAGTTAAACCTTTAAATTATCCTGCTAAAGTTATTGCAGTTTGGGCTGAGGCCATATCTGGTAATAAAGAATTATTAGAGGTTTTGCTTAAAAGTGAATTTAAAGAATTGGGTGTTTTTGTGTATGCCCTCAATAATAAAGATGATGCCCGTTTGTGGCTAATGAAAAATGGTTATCCGCATCTAATGGCTATGATTAATGGGGTAGAAGGAAAAAAAGACGCTTTAAATTGGTTAAAGCAAAATCAATTTGAAATGTTATATCAAATGGCTAAAGCAGGAGATGGAGATGAGGAAGCGTTTAAATGGTTGCTAAACAAGGATAAAGATATGGCTATGGTGGCTAAAAAAATAGAATTTGTTAAAGACCAAATTGAAATGGATAACAATGATGTTCACAGAATTAGTAAGGAATAATTACTCTAAAAATCCAAATAACCAAAGCGGAATAATGTTATCTTGACCTATTTCAATGTTGTCTTTCACTATAAAAGCATTTTTAATATTTTTGATTTGTTTTTTTGACTTGTTTTTACCACCAATTTCAAATGTAAATTTACCATCAATTAAAAAATCAGCTGTTTTTGAGGCGTTTACTTGATGTTTAAATCTTAGTTGATTAAAGAAAAAAGTTTCTCTTACATTTCCAATATTAGCATCACTTTCGTTATAAACTAAATTGGTGTTGCCCAAGTATATTTTTTCGGGTTTATTAATACTGTTAATTCCTTTTCCCTCTACATAAAGTAATTGCAATAACTCAGAATCATTAAGTAATTTAATGTAATGTTTCATTGTGTTCAAACTAATCCCTGTCCTTTCACTTAATTTATTCATGTTGGGTTTAAAAGGTACCGAACCACTTATAATTTTTAATAATTTTTTTAAATAAATGATATTGGAAGTATTAATGTTGGCAAATTGAGGAATATCTACCTCTAAAATGGTTAAAACAACTTCTGATAATTTTTGATGAAAAGCCTCTTTATTTTCAATATAAAAAGGGTAGTAGCCATAGTTTAAATAATCATAAAAATAAGAGAGGGGTTTTATTTTGGAGATTATATTTGAGGAGATACTTAAGTGGTTATTTAATAAATCATTAAGTTCTATTGGTTTAAAATCAATTTTAGTTTCAAACCATAAAAATTCTCTAAAAGATAAACCTGGCATTGAATAAATTACTGCTCTCCTGCTTAAATCGGCTTTACTTTTGTTGAGATGTAATAGTGATGACCCCGTAAAAATGATATTTAAGTCGGGCATATCATCATAAATATTTTTAATTTCAATCGCCCAATTGGTGTATCTGTGAACTTCATCAATGGCAATAAAAATGCCTCCTCTTTTATAAAAATCATTCACAAATTCATATAAGGAATGTTCTGAAAAGTATAAGTCGTCTAAACTAATGTATAAGGCTTTGTCGGTAATGTTATAATTAGATTTAATGTACTGTAAAATTAATGTGGTTTTGCCGATTCCTCTACTTCCTTTTAAACCAATTAACCTATTTTTCCAATCAATTTTATTAATAAATTCTCTAATGTAATTGGTGTTGGTGCGGGCATATTTTTGGTGATATTTTTCCGTTAAGCTATCCATAATAATTACACTTTTATTACAAATATACAAAAAATATCAATAAATTGATAAAAATATTAAAAAAAAACATCAATGTATTGACATTTTTAATTTACAAATATATCGATTGTTTGATGTTTTAAATCGTTAACAATTAAATTTTACTTTTATAAACTTTAATCAACTCTATATCATAAACAACAGCAGAGTAGGGTTCAACAGCAGCATTTCCTTCTTCACCATAGGCCAATTGATAAGGGATAAAAAATCGGTATTCAGCTCCTTCTTTCATTAGTTGTAAGCCTTCTGCCCAACCTGGTATTACATTTAACAAATTTACTTTTAATGGTTTTTGAGAGGGAATGGTAGATTCAAAATCTACTCCAGTAATGAGTTTTCCAGTAAAATGAATTAAAACACTATCAATTAAGTTAGGTTTTGCACCATTTCCTTCTTTAAACACTTCATATTGCAAGCCAGACTCTGTAGTTTTAACACCATCTCTTAGCTGATTATTAGCTAAAAATTCTTCACCCAAAGTTTTATTGATGTCAGCATAAAAAGCCACTAATTCAATTTTTACTTCATTATAAGGTAAAGCTGAAGGGCGGTTAAGCATTCCATCTTCTATGCCTTTAACTAATAAATCAACAACCACATCTTGATCAATTTTACGGCTAACTAAACTACCAACAAGGGCGTTGCCTTCATTTAATCCCATAGCGTAACTGCCATCTGCGCAAGAAACAATGCTACTATCAACATTTCCGTTTTCTTTTAAATACAAATTAAAAACAGAATCTAATTGTTGTGGTTGAATTCTTAAAGGTGCCCCTGTTAAATAATCGGTTAAGCCTTTTGTAATTTCTGAAAGGCTAAATTTCCCGTTTAATGGCTCAGATGTGTAATAAAGTCTGCCTGTTATACCATGGTCTAAACCAATGCAATAAGATATTTTTTGCATTTCGGTTGTAAAGGTAATTTCAGGGTTTACATTTACATTCTCATCTTTTACGGTTTCGTTTTCAGATGACTGACAACTCATTAAAGTTAATATAAAAACAAAGATAAGATGACGGAAATTCATTACTATTTTTTCTCTAATAATTCAACATCAAAAACCAAAGGCATATAGGGTTTAATAACTCCACCAGGATGCGGATTAGCACCATAAGCTAAATTTTCAGGAATATATAAACGCCATTTAGAACCTATGGGCATTAATTGTAAAGCTTCTGTCCACCCTTTTATCACTTGATTTACACCAAAAGTAGCAGGTTGCCCTCTTTCAACTGAACTATCAAATACAGTACCGTCTGCTAACGTACCGTGATAATGAACAGTAACTTGGTCAGTTGGTCCAGGAATTTCTCCTTTACCTTCTTTTAAAATTTCGTATTGTAATCCAGATGGTAAAGTATGAACATTTGGTTTTTTAGCATTGTCTTCTAAAAATTGGTAACCTTCATCTTTAATAGACGCAAATTTCTTTTCATTCATTTCGTCTAAATACATTTGAATTTTGGCATTAGCTTCTTGAGGAGTAAAGTCTAAATCTTTATTAGCAAAAACATCATTTATTCCTTTCACAAAAGAATCTATATCTAATTCATCAAGGTTTTGTTGTTTTAAACTTTGTCCTATACTCATACCAACTCCGTAGCTGGCATCTTTTTTATGTTTACTCATTGTTTGTTTATGTTTTGTAAATAATTATTGGTTTAAAATGGCTTCAATTCCAGGTAGAGGTTTCCCTTCTAAATATTCTAACATGGCGCCACCACCAGTTGAAACGTGGCTGACTTTATTGGCTAAGTTAAATTTATTGACAGCTGCAACACTGTCTCCTCCTCCAACTAAACTGTAAGCTCCTTTTTCTGTCGCTTCTGCTACCGCCAATGCAATGGCTTTTGTACCGTTTTGAAATTTATCCATTTCAAAAACTCCCATTGGACCATTCCATAAAATTAATTTTGATTTTAAAATAGTTGCTCTGAATAAATCAATAGATTTATCGGCAATATCCAGTCCCATCCATCCTTCTGGAATGTTATCAATATCTACAACTTTAGTGTGAGCATCATTTGAAAACTCATCAGCTATAACGGTGTCTATGGGTAAAAGTAAATTAACGTTTTTAGCTTTAGCTTTTTGCATAATGTCTTTTGCTGTGTCCAAGTAATCGTTTTCTACCAAAGAATTACCAATTTTACCTCCTAAAGCCTTAACAAATGTATATGCCATTCCACCGCCTATAATCAGATTGTCCACTTTGTCTAACAATTTTGTAATGATGGTTATTTTAGAAGATACTTTTGCTCCTCCTACAATAGCTGTTAGTGGTTTTTCATCAGAATTTAACACTTTGTCAACGCTTTCAATTTCTTTTTCAATCAAATAACCAAACATTTTATCGTTAGGAAAAAATTGAGCAACTGTTGTAGTTGAGGCATGTGCTCTGTGTGCTGTACCAAAGGCATCATTAACGTAAACATCACCATGCTTTGCTAACTTTCTAGCAAATTCAATATCTCCTTTTTTTTCTCCTTGATGAAATCTTAAATTTTCTAATAATAAAACTTCACCAGGTTTTAAATTGGCAGATTTTTCAAAGGCTCTTTCTCCAATAGCATCACTGGCAAACTGAATTGGTTGTCCCAATAATTCTTCAATTTTATAAACTATATTTTTTAAAGAATATTTATTTTCAGGTATATTTTTTGGACGTCCTAAATGTGACATTAATACCACACTTCCGCCATCATTTAATATTTTTTTAATGGTAGGTAATGCTTTTCTGATTCTAGTATCGTCTGTAACTTTTAAAGTATCTTTATTTAAAGGTACATTAAAATCAACCCTTACAAGAGCCGTTTTTCCTTTGAAATTATAATCATCTATTTTAGCCATTTTTTAATGTTTTATGGTTATTGTCTAAACGTTTCGTGACATTGAATACAGTAATTCATAGTGTTAGATAATGATTTTAGTGATTGTTTTTGATTTTTTTGTTTAAAAACCTCACTCATCTCATCTGCACTTTTATGAAATTCTAAACCTAAATTTTCAAATTGTTCGTTACCAAAAGAGGCACACATCAATTTCATTTCGGTTGTAGAGCCCAATTTTTTGTACGCCACATCTGAAGCTTCATCAAAATTGTCTTCTGCCAACAAATCAATAATTGATTGAACAGCTTTTAAGTGACTGCGCATATTTTTTAATTGATGATTTTTTTGTTTGGCATTCAAACCTAAAGAAACTCTTTTGTCAAGAACTTTTTCTTTTTTAGAGTGTTGTTGTTCCTTTATAATATTTTCCTTTTTTACTGAAGTTTGATCAGTACAAGAAAAAATTAGAAACATTAATAATATTAAGCTTATATGTTTCATTCTTAATTATTCCCTAAAATTAGAGGTAAACCATCAGAGTTACCAACTACTACAATTTTACTATTAGGCGACTTTGATAATTCTAATGTTGCTTGAATACCTTTTTCTTTTAAAATGTTAGGTGTAAGTGAGGCGTTTAATATTCGGTTAGCAGCAGCTTTACCTTCAGCTTCAATTCTAATACGTTCAGCCTCTTTGGTTTCTTTTTCAAGTTTATATTTATATCCTAAAGATTCTTGTTCAAATTTTAATTTTTGTTCAATAGCAGTTTTAATGGTAGGAGGTAAAGTAATATCTCTTACCAATACATCATTTACTTGAATGTATTGTTTTTCAAGCAATGATTTTGTTTCTTGATAAATCTCTTCTTGAATGACTTCTCTTTTACTAGAATATATCTCTTCTGGTGTATATCTACCTATTACTGCTCTAGTAGCTGAACGTAAAGCAGGAATAACAATGTTTGAAACATAATTGGTTCCCTTTTCTTGATGTAAAAAAGGTAATTTTTTGGCAATGGGTTGGAATTGTAAGGTAACGTCCACATCAATTTCTAAACCATTAGATGATAATACAGACATACTCTCTTCTTTAGTTTGTTGCTTGGCATTGTAAATAATCATTTTGTTCCAAGGAGCAATAAAATGAAAACCTTCTCCATATTGTTGTTCGGTATAAACACCACCGCCAAATGTTCTAAATAATACACCTGCCTCTCCTGCCTTTATAGTAATTGATGATTTAAACATTATAATTACTATAATTAATAGGATAACACCTAAAGCAATTAGTTTAACTGGTGCTTCTGATTTGGGTTTGTAATACTGTTGTTGATTCATAATTTTAAATTTTATGCAAAAATAACACAGAAAAGTTAATATAAAGTGTTAATTAACTGTAAAAAATGAATGTAAAGATGTAAGATTTCAGAATCCATAGAGATATCATAGTATTGCAATGGATTTTGAAACATAAAAGTTAATTTCAAACTCACTCAGTTTTAATCTTATTTTGATACTCCGCTGGAGTGAGGGTTATATTTGTTGTGTAGGTTTAATTGAGTCCAAAAATAGAATATTTGAATGGTGTAAAGAATATTCTATTACAACAATTTGATATATAATGAATTATTAAAAATAGTAAAAAAAAATAAAAAAAAATATTGTTATATAAAAAAGAATATATATCTTTGCCCCGCCTAAGGAATTAGGGATGTTTTACTAAACATTGGTCCGGTAGTTCAGCTGGTTAGAATACATGCCTGTCACGCATGGGGTCGCGGGTTCGAGTCCCGTCCGGACCGCTGATAATAAAATAAGTCATTCCTTTTTGGAATGGCTTTTTTTTTGCACCATATTCAAAAAAAAATATCAAAATTACAAATTTTTCTTATTTCAATTCCAAAAATGGTACAATTAAAAGCGTCACAATCAAAATACACAAGATTAGTGGAGCATCATTTCAATTCCAAAAATGGTACAATTAAAAGTTTCAGTTTTCGATAATGATTTGAGTTT
>CAYQRJ010000130.1:0-7362 GCA_964419855.1 uncultured Crocinitomix sp. | reverse complement strand
AAAGCATTTTGGTTATAAAAAAAGAAAGGGGATTTACTCAATATTGAGCAATTCCCCTCTTTTGTGACTCCGGCAGGATTCAAACCTGCAACCGCCACAGCCGTAATGTGGAATTCTATTCAGTTGAACTACGGAGCCATAATGTGGGGCAAAATTAGTAATCTTTTTTTATTAATGACCAACGTTTATAATTATTTTTTTTCTAAAATGATATTCATATTAGCCAAGTCATTATAAAATTGAAAAACTTCAGCCATTTTATCTTTTTCAGATTTACTAATGCGTTGTTTTTTATATTTTTCTTCTTTAACGTAAGTAATGGTGTTTCCATCAACTTTTAGGGTAGATGAAATTTCAACACCATCTAAATCATTTAATAGTTCAAATTCTGGTATTTCAACTAATTTAGATACTTTAACGTTGTTGGGCAAGTGTAAAACAACAGTTTTTTTGGCATGAAATGCATATTGGAATACAAAATCAGATACTCTATCTGTAATTTCTTTTAATTCAATAAAGTCGCCAAAAATATTACCTAATTTAAAAATAACTTTGTCTCCTGCATAATCAAACAAATGCTGATTGAAATGAGTAAATTTTCCTTTTAAAATTAATGGTTTAACAAAAGCATCTTCTGGTTTTATATTTTTAACCTCAGTCACCTTTAGTGTTGATAAACTAAAAGGATTTAAAAAATCTTTTAATTTATCTTTTTTACGTATTGGAGAGTATAAAAAATAATAAGCCTGTAATTTGCTAGCTCTGTATCCTTTAGTTTCTCTTTCAATAGTTACTGTAACGTCTTTTAAATTTTCATCTAAGGTAATATCTATGGTTTTAAAATCAGTATTGTTAGTGTAATCAACATAAGGTACTGGCTTTACATCATATTCTGATGTTCTGTATTGTTTATCTTCAGTAATAAATAAGGCATTGTTAGGAATTAAATCAGGATCTAAATGTCCTAGTCTGTATTGAAAATTAAGCGGTAACATATATTTTTTTATTTTAGGAAAATAGAAAAAATAGGTTTGTAAAAAATAGTCCGATTCTATGTTGTCAGAAAAGTGCGAGTCATATCTGTCACTAATATAGCCATATTTTAAATCAATACCTAAGGCTTCAAAAATAGCTTTATAAAGTTTTATAACTCCTACTACATTGGTTCTTTTTGTTTTAAGAGTTTCTAAAACTCCATTATCGTCATACCTGTAGCTACGTTTAATGTTTAATTTAACATATAATTCTATTTTTCTAATAATTTGTTCTGTACTTCCTGTTAGTTTAATTCCTTTACTTTCTATCTGTTTAATTAATTTTTTTTGAGTTCCTTTTTTTACTTCAACGTTATAAGCTTTATTTGCTGATTTAGTCACCCTTTCGTAAGGAGAATAAGCCACAAACTTATTGGTTTCTTTAACTTTGTACAAAGTAAAATCTATTTTTTGAATGGTATTGTTATATTCCGAATAATATTCTTGTTCATAAATGGGAACAGTATCGGCATGGGCGTAATATTCACGCATATGTATAATGGTGTCTAATCTTACAGGTGTTGGATATCCGTTTAGGGCTTCAAATTTAAACTTCATCCATTTAGGACAAATTAAATAAAAGTTAGAGTTAAAAATAGGAATATCACCTTGCATTTCTTCTTGATCTCCATTAAATTGAGGGTCTTTTTTAAGGGTGTACATCACTTCTAATTCATCACCAACTTCAATTCCTGATACTGGAAAATATTGATATTCTTCTTGCTCCTCTTGATTAAAAAAATCTTCAATCTCAGGGTCTATATCTACTACATCACCATTAGCCTTAATTAATCTGGCTTTAAGATTAACCACATTGTGTACATCCTCTAAAGAAATATAAATTTTATTAAATTCATCAACAGAGGCAGGTTTATTTAAAAAAACTCTGTAATGAAAAAATTCATATTTAAAAAACGATCCTTTTGTGCCGTCATAAATATATTCAGCTGCTACATCATATTGATTGTAATAGTACAATTCATCATCAATATGTCTATCAATAATGGTAGGATTTTCATCCCATTTAAAATTTTTATAAAAAGGAAATTTTTGTGCATACATTGATGTCAAACTTCCTATAATAATAAGTGTAAAAATAATCTTTTTCATAGGTTAATTTTTCTTTGTAAGTATAACATTTTGTTGAGAGGCTACGGTAAAAGCATCAGCGAATTTATTCCATTCTTCAAATAATGAAGGAGGTATTTCTAATAATTTTATGGTAAAGTGCTTAACTACAGATAAAATACCGTTTTCATATTTAAAAATGGCTTCATAATTAAATAAATCATTTTTGTAATTTACGTTTGGAGGGAGATATTTAATGGTATATTCTTTTGGTATTTCAAACTGATATTCATACGTTTTATCTTTATGATATTTAACCTCAATGGTTTGTTGGTTTTTTTCTTTATAATAATAAGTGGCATTAATATCTAACAAATCTAAGTTAAGAATAAGGTCATTATCTTTTTTTATTATAGGATTTTTCACTGAAAACTCATAATTGATATGCAAAGGTTTGTTGTTATCAGATAAGTTTTCTATTGAATAATCTTTTAATGTAAATCTTGTAAATCCGTCAAGTGTAATATTTTTTATATAATCTTCTAACTCTTCATTGTCGTAATTTTTTAGTTTGTAAGAGCGTCTTAATCTTTGATATCCCATGTAAGTATCTTTACCGCTACCGTAAAGAGAATCTTGTTCAGAAAAATTTAATTTCATTACAGAATAATACGTGTTTGTTTTTGCATCTACAGGAGCAATTTTAACCAATTTGTATTTATCATCACCATAATGAACCAACATCTCTTTATTTTGAATGTTTGATGGTGGAATAAGATAAGACACTTCAGAACTGGTGGCATCTAAATAATAATAACCACCACCTGGTTTATCTACTACGCAAATGACATGATTACAAGTTAAAGGACTTGGATACTCACTCATTAAATAAGGAATATCTCTTGTGCCTACCCACGCTACATGAGCATTTTTTACTTTGGCGTAAGTGAGCATTTCAACCAATAAATTTCCCATATCTTTACAATCGCCATATCTATCTTTCATAACTTTAGTACAAGCACGTGGAACAAATCCGTTTTCACCATCTTCAAAAGCTATGTATTTAATATTGGTTTGAACCCATTTAAAAACAGTATCAATTTTTTCTAAATCTGTTTCCATTCCTTTAGTAATTTCTCTAATGGTTCTGTTTATTTCTCCTCTATTTTTTTCATCTTCTTTTGACAATAAAAAATCTTGAAAATAGCGGTGTAAATCATCAGCATTAGACATCACATTTTGAGTTTTTCCGTTAGATTGAAAAGATTCAATTCTACAAAGCACTTGAGGCAAATAATAGCGAATATCTAAAGTATTATCTTCTCTTTTAAAAGGAGGGATGTTTTTGCCAATCCATTGAATTGAATTTATTTCTTTTAAATTGGTTATAGATTTTTTAAATTGATATTTATCTAAATTCATTTCAGAAAACGCCATTTTTACTTCATTAGGATAATTAACAATAAACTCTGATGTTTCCATAGGGTAATTGGTCATTAAAATAAATCTACCAAAAAATTCTGGTTTTTTTAACTTTTTAGTATAAGTAATGATAGTTCGGTAGCCTTCACCTAAATCTTTTAAATCAAAAACAATTTCTTTATCATCATCATGAAAAACCCAACTGCTTGGAGTTGCATCAACTGTTGCAAAATCTTCAGCTTTTAATTTTATTTTTTTTCCTTTAGCGTTATAAATCACAACTTCAACATCAATAATGTCTTGAAAATAATCTGATAATGTTATATAGCGAGAGGTGTAATAATTTGCCGAGCTGGTTAAATATAATATTTCTTCATAATCAGTTTTGTACAAATCTAATTGTCCTGTTTTTTTATTGATACTTGAATTAATGGTTTGTTTATGGTTTAATACAACCGCTAATTCATCTTTGTATTTTTGTTTATACTTTTGATACTCATCAATTTGATAAGAAAATGTAAGTTTTGTTAGGCACAAAAAACTTATAAATAAGATTGTTTTCATTAATTATTTTTTATTTAGAGTTGATAAATATAACAAAATCCCTGAGTATTTGTTACGTTGATTATAAAATAAACTTTATTTTTACAAAAATTTTAAAAATATGAGTACTCAATTCTATAAGTTAAAAATAAAAAATGTTGTAAAAGAAACATCAGATACAGTTTCAATTATATTTGATATTCCAAATGATTTAAAAGAAAAATTTTCTTTTAAACCCGGACAGTATTTAACATTAAGAACTACTATTAACGGAGAAGAAGTAAGACGTGCCTACTCATTGAGTACATCACCTGACGAAAACGAATGGAGGGTTGCCATTAAAAAAGTAAATCATGGAAAATTTTCGTCTTATGCTCAAAATTTAAAAGCTGGAGATGAAATTGAAGTAATGGCACCAACAGGTAATTTTACCGTTAATTCAACAGAGCCAAAAAACTATGTTTTATTTGCTGCTGGTAGTGGTATTACGCCCATCATTTCAATTGCCAAGTATTTGGTAAAAGCCAATAATGCCAATCAAATTACTTTATTTTATGGTAACAAAACCGAAAGTGAAACCATTTATAAAAAAGAGTTAGACCTATTGGCAGCCAACAACCAGCATATTAACGTGGTTTATATTTACTCAAGACAAGAGGTAGAAAATGACTTGTTAAAAGGAAGAATTGATGCATCTAAAATTGAAAAACTATACAATAAATATCTTTCTAATCAAACCGTTAATGAGGTGTATGTTTGTGGACCAGAGGAAATGATTTTTGCAGTTAAAGACTTTTTCAAATCTAATGGGGTAGATGAAAAACACATTCATTTTGAATTGTTTAATACATCTAACGCCAAAAAAGAAGAAGAAGTTGATGAATCTGTAGAGGTAATGAGTCACGTAACGGTGATTATTGATGATGAGGAGTTTGAGTTTGACTTATCATCTAAAGGTAAAAATATTTTACAAGCAGCACAAGATGAAGATGCAGATGTTCCTTTTTCTTGTAAAGGTGGAGTTTGCTGTACTTGTAAAGCCAAAGTAATGGAAGGTAAAGCCAAAATGGACTTAAATTATTCGTTAGATGATGATGAAGTAGAGGAAGGTTTTATTTTAACTTGTCAAGCTCATCCACTAACCGAAAACGTGGTGGTTTCTTTTGATGAGTATTAATTGAAGTTTAAACAAATGAAAAAAAATATTGTTATTGTTGGCACAAGTAGAGGCATTGGTAAACAATTAGTTGCTTTATTGGCTGATGATAACAATGTTTTAGCTTTAAGTAGAAATACAGCACCATTAAAAGCATTTGAGAAAAATACTAATGTAAACATTGAAACATTTGATGTGTCAAAAGACGATTTAAGTGTTTTAATTAAAAAACATTTTAAACAAGTAGATGTGTTAATTAATAATGCTGGTTATTTGGTCAATAAGCCAATTTTAGACATTACTTTAAAAGACATTGAACAATCTTATCAAACCAATGTGTTTGGATTAATAAAAAACTGTCAAGCCGTCATTCCTTTTATGCAACAAAAAGGAGGACATATAGTTAATGTAGGTTCAATGGGAGGTTTTCAAGGCAGTGTAAAGTTCCCTGGGCTTAGCATCTATAGTTCTTCCAAAGCAGCTGTAGCCTCTTTTACCGAATGTTTAGCTGAGGAGTTAAAAGACACAAAAATAAAAACCAACTGTTTGGCGTTGGGAGCCGCTCAAACCGAAATGTTAGCAGAAGCTTTTCCTGATTATAAAGCCCCATTAACTGCCCGACAAATGGCTGAATTTATAGCTGATTTTAGCTTAAATGCTCATCAATGGATTAATGGTAAAGTTATTCCAGTTTCGTTAAGTACACCTTAAAAATCAGAATTTTCGACAGAAAAAGTACATTTTTGAATTTTTCCATCTTTAACAGGTGTAATGCTTGAAGTCCAATGAGCTTCAATTAAAGGAGATTTGGTGCAAACAGTATCATGAATAGTTTTAATGATGAGGGTGTCACCTAACCAACGGCAAGGTTCACTCTCTTGGTTTCTATCAAGATTTTTAAAACTATAAATTAATTTTTCGTTACCTGGCATAATGTAATGTAAAGAATCAAAATCGGGATTAACAACCGTAATGGTATCATTGCTATTATTTTTAACAAAACGTTGGTGCGTAAATGTTTTATCGCAGGAAAAAAGGGTTATTAATGCAATTAAAAATATTAATTTAGGACTAAATTGTTTTGAAAAATTCATCTTTAACATTTAATGATTTGAGAAGAACAAAAATAGATAAATTATACTAATTTTGGACATCATTATTTTTTAACTTATGAACAATTTACCAATAGAAGTAATTTATGAAGACAATCATTTAATTATTGTCAATAAAAAATCTGGTGATATTGTTCAAGGAGATAAAACAGGGGATACACCTTTGTCAGATTTGGTTAAGCAATACATCAAAGTAAAATATAACAAGCCAGGAGATGTTTATTTAGGCACTGTTCACCGATTAGATAGACCAACATCAGGCATAGTGCTTTTTGCAAAAACATCTAAAGCATTAAGTAGAATGAATAAAATGTTTAAAGATAAAGCTATACAAAAAACATATTGGGCTGTGGTGGAAAAACCTAAAAATTCCCAATACATTAAACCAAGTGATATCCTTGTTGATTATCTTAAAAAAAATGAGAAACAAAACAAAAGTTATGCTTATAAAAAAGAGGTTAATGGCTCAAAAAAAGCTGAGCTTACCTACAAAATTATTGGCAAAGGTGATAATTATTGGTTTGTAGAAATTAAACCCAAAACAGGCAGACATCATCAAATTAGGGTGCAATTATCTAATATAGGTTTAATTATTAAGGGGGATTTAAAATATGGTGCTAAACGATCAAACAAAGATGGCTCTATTCATTTATTAGCAAGACAATTAGAGTTTACACATCCTGTAAAAAAAGAACCATTAACAATATTAGCCTTACCACCAAAAGAGGTTTTATGGAATGAGATGTTAAAGTTGAGTTGATTTTTAAAGTTTATAAGTTTGTGTAACGGTTACTTTTGTTACCTGCTGGCTTTAATTAGTTTTTGTTTTATAATTCGTTTTTCACTTTTAGTTTTTACTAAGTTTAATGCTAATTTTAAGTGTTTTATTTGCTTGTCATCATCAATGTTTTTATATAATTCTGCCAATAAAGAATGAAATAAAAGATTTTCTTTTAAATTTATTTTTAAAAGTTCCGTAATTGCTTCTTTTTTACTGTTTGCTTTGGATAAAGCATAGGTTCTGTTT
>CAYQRJ010000129.1:0-7373 GCA_964419855.1 uncultured Crocinitomix sp. | reverse complement strand
AAAGAATAATATTAATTGTATTTTCACAATATCTACCTAAAAAATAACGTTGATTATTAAAACATCAATCATGAAAAAGCTAATCTTTACTTTTACTTTCAATTTATTCGCTATCATATCGCTAGCTCAAACTACTTATTACATTTCTACAACGGGAAATGATAATAACAATGGTTTAACCCCAACAACAGCATGGAAAACTTTTAGTTATGCAGCATCTACCTCCAGTCCTGTTGCACCTGGAGATACGGTTTACATAAAAGCTGGTGATTATGGTTTAGATGATGTTTTTATTGATAAAAATTTTTCTCCCAATGATGCTAGAATATCATTTATTGGATATCAAAACACACCTGGAGATATAAATAGTTTTAATTTTAGCTACGGAGATAACATAGACGCTTCTTTAATGCCCGTTATTAACCCTTATGACAGAACAGTTGGAGAAGGCATTAATTTATCAGACATCTATAACATTACCATTAAAAACATACAAATTACTAATTGTCTTGGTGGGATAAGTATTTGGAATACTACTTCTATTAATTCAAATCACATTTTAGAAAATATCTTTTTTAAAAACATAGGATGGGAATATTCAACAGCTATAAGTATTAAGGAAGGAAGCGGAAATACCATTAAAAATTGTTTAATAGTTAATGCAACAGGGGCAGGAATGGATCTTTGGGGCGATAATAATCAAATATCTAATTGTAAAATATACAGTAATGAAAGCCAACAAGTACCTGATGGAACATTTACGTCTATGGATTATTACATTGTGTTAAAAGGAAATAACAGTATTGTTGACAATTGCTATGCAGAAAGAGATGGAGATTTAGAAGATGTGGGGCACGGATTTGAAATAAAAGAAAGTGGAGAGAATAATTTGTTTAAAAATTGTACTGCTAAAAATATGATAGCTGGATGCTTTAGTGTACGTTGGGCAGCAGTTAAACACAATGAATTTAGAAATTGTAAAGCTTTAGGTGGAGTTTCTACAGATGTATCTGCTTTTATGATACGTGAAGGTGCAAGTAACAATACGTTTAACAATTGCGTTTCGGATAATTGTGAGGCAGGAGTTAGATTTTTATTAGCAGGAGAAGATGCCAATTATTGTGGCTCTAACAATACACTAAATAATTGCATCATTAAAAATGCAGAATGGGCTATTGATTTTAACTCCTATTTTTACAATAGTGCTCCAGCCGATAGTAATTCAATTATTAATTGTGTAATTTACAACGCTAATTATTTATATAATTGTGATAGACCTAATACCAACAATAAATTCATAAATACCATTATCTCTAATGTTACCAATTTTACAGTTGGTGGTAATACACCCGACCTTACATACGAATATTGTGACTTTTATAACAATGGTTTTTCAATGATTGCAGGACAAGGAAACATTGACACTAACCCTTTGTTTGTTAATCCTACAAATGGTGATTTTCATTTACAACCACCTAGCCCTTGTATTGATGCTGGAACTTTAAACAATGCCCCTTCTTTTGATTTTGAAGAAATGAGCAGACCTTCTGGTAATGGTATTGATATTGGAGCTTATGAATTGCTAATTGGTGGCATTTCAAACAACAATCAACGCATTTTATCAATTTACCCCAACCCTACAACAAATTATATTTATTTAAACAAAACTAGCACTCAAATCAATTATCAATTATTTTTAGAATCAGGGAAATTGATAAAACAAGGGAGCATAAAAACAAATAAAATTGATATTTCTGAATTAAAACAAGGAGTTTACATTATTACAATCAGTGATGTACAGACAAAAAAAATAAATTCATTTAGAATAATTAAGGAATAATAAAATATAAACCTCTATATATTTTACATTTACTGATTAAAATTTAAATAGTTCTCATTGTTTTTTAATTGGTATTATTGGTTTTCTTTTCATAACTTTGTCTATTATGATAAAAATAATAGAAAATCAATCTGAAATTGCTGCTGGAACCAGAGGATCTAGTTTAGGAATTGGCGCCATGAAAGTTGTTTCTCAAACTGCAGAAGATGGTTTTTTTGGCAAGTTTGAAACCATTAATATCATTAATGAAAATCATTTATTAAATTTCCCAACCCCTTATAATTTTGCCAAAAGAATTGATGGTTTGGTTAAAATATATGACAGAACTTGTTCTACCATTAGTAAGGTTTTAAAAGATGGCGATTTTCCTTTAGTTTTATCGGGTGACCATGCTTGTGCAGGAGGAACCATTGCAGGAATTAAAAAAGCATATCCCAATAAACGTATTGGTGTGGTTTGGATTGATGCTCACGCCGACATTCATACACCTTATACAACGCCAAGTGGAAACATTCATGGTATGCCTTTGGCAACAGCACTGAATGAAGATAATTTAGACGCAAAAATTAATCAATTAGATGAGAAAACCACAAACCTTTGGAATCAACTAAAACAAATTGGAGACATAGCTCCTAAAATTAATGTAGAAGATATTGTTTATATATCGGTTAGAGATACAGAAAAACCTGAAGATGATTTTATTGAAAAACATCAAATCAAAAATTATTCGGTTGATGAGATTAGAGCCAAAGGACAGGAAGTTGTTTTAGATGAAATAAAAACCAAATTATCCGATTGTGATTTGATTTATGTATCTTTTGATGTGGATTCTATGGATTGCATATTAGTAAGTAAAGGAACAGGTACTCCCGTAGAACATGGCTTATCTCCAACTGAAGCCGACTTCTTTTTAACTCATCTTGCACAATGGAATAAAACAGCTTGTATTGAGTTTGTAGAAATTAATCCTTGCCTTGATGATAAGATTAACAAGATGGCTGAAACAGCTTATGATATACTAAAAGAGGTGGTTAAACACATAAAGTAATTCTAAAAAAGTTTTATCATTTTGTTTCTATTTTAATAATTGATACATCTTTTTATACGCTAGGTCTAATAATTCGTCCACTTGTTCTAATGTGTAGCCTTCAGTTATTATGGGTTGACCAACCACTAATTTACAATTCCCTTTTTTGAGTTTTAAATGACTGTCGGCAGGCCAAATTTTGGTAGCATCTAAAATGGCAACAGGCAGTATTGGCACTTGTGCATGAATGGCTAAATGAAATGCTCCTTTTTTAAAAGGAATTAATGTTTCTTTATTAGCATAAAAAGTTCCTTCTGGAAAAATCATTACATTTTTACCTCCTTTAATTTTATTTCCCGCTTTGCGCATACTCCTTATGGCTTTATGCTTATTTTGTCTATCAATAAATATAATTCCAGATGCCGTCATTATCCAACCTAAAAAAGGTATTTTTTGCATTTCTTTTTTGGCTACATAATAAAACAAAATGGGTAAACCAGCTGTTAACATTGGAATATCTAAATATGAAGTATGATTGGCTAAAATAATGTAACTTTGATTGGGGTCAATGTTTTCTACCCCCTCTACCTTTAATTTTGCGCCGAGAATAAAAATTAATACTGGCGCCCAAATTTTGTGTGCAAACCATATAGCCGATTTTGAATGAAAAGTAACAATAATTAACGCAAAGGCAAGAATAACACTAATAAGCGTCCAAAGTGCCATAAGTATTATTTTAATAAGTGATGTTATGGTTTGCATATTGTTTTTATTGTGGGTCAACGTCAATTATAACTCTTATCGACCTAAAATCGTGTTCGGCTAAAAAAGCATCTATTTTTTGTTTTAATATATCTTTTACTTTTTTGGGTGAAGCATTGCGCTCAAATTTAATGGTAATATTTTGAAGATACAAATTTCTAACTCTACTTACCATTGGCACTTCAGGTCCTAACACTCTTTCTTTAAAAATATCAGTTAATAATTTGGCTAAATATTGTGCTCCAAACTTTACAGTATCTCTATTTTTGTGTCGCAGTTGAACATTAATTATTCTGTAAAAAGGTGGATAATGAAAGTTTCTGCGTTCAATAATTTCTTGGGTAAACATTCCTATATAATCGTGTTGAATGACTTTTTGAATAACCCAATGATTGGGGTCAAATGCTTGAATAATAACTTTACCTCTTTTATTTTTTCGTCCTGCTCGCCCTGCCACTTGCGACATCAATTGATAAGACCGTTCAAAAGCTCTAAAATCGGGAAATTTTAACATTTGGTCGGCACTTAAAACCCCCACCAAACCAACATTTTCAAAATCTAACCCTTTGGTAACCATTTGTGTTCCAACTAAAATATCAATTTGTTTATTTTCAAAATCGGAGATGATGTTGGCATAAGCATTTTTACTACGTGTGGTATCCATATCCATACGTTGAATTTTTGCTTTTGGTAAATAAATGCTTAACTCATCCTCTACTTTTTCTGTACCAAAACCAATCATTTTTAATTTACGGCTACCACAAGCCCCACAGGATGATGGAGGAGATAAAAAATAGCCACAATAATGGCACTTTAATACATTACTTGATTTATGATAAGTTAAAGACACATCACAATTGGTACATTGAGGAATCCACCCACACATTTCGCAACTCCACAAAGGCACATACCCTCTGCGGTTTTGAAATAAAATGATTTGTTCTCCACGTTCCAAAGCTCCTTCCATTTCGGTTAATAAAAATGATGAGAAATGAGATTTAATGGTTTTTTGCTTGGTTTCTTTTTCTAAATCGGCGCATAAAATTTCAGGCATTTTAACACCACCAAACCTTTCGTGCAATTCTACTAAACCAAATCTACCTTCTTTGGCATTAAAATAAGTTTCAATAGATGGTGTAGCCGACCCCAACAAAACTTTCGCTTGATGTTGGAGCGCCAAAACTATGGCTACATCTCTGGCATTATAACGGGGTGAAGGGTCATATTGTTTAAATGAATTTTCGTGTTCCTCATCTACCACAATTAACCCCAAATTAGAATATGGTAAAAAAATAGATGACCTAGCACCTAAAATAATTCGGTATTGATGTGCATCATTATTTAAAACTTTATTCCAAATTTCAATGCGTTCATTTTGATTAAACCTACTGTGATACACCCCCACCAAATCGCCAAAATAATGTCGTAATCTATTAATTAATTGAGCCGTTAAAGCAATTTCTGGTAATAAGTACAAAACTTGTTCTCCTCTATCCAACGCTTCTTGAATCAGCTTAACATAAATTTCTGTTTTACCTGATGAAGTAACCCCATGAAGCAATACCACATCCTTTTGTTTAAAGTATGTTTTTATTTCTTGGTAAGCCCTTTCTTGATTTTCTGACAAAGCCTTAATGTCGTTCACATCAACTTCCGATTCAGTTAAACGTGAAATTTCAGCAGTAAAAATCTCTACAATTTCTTTTTTAGCTAAAGTGGCTAAAGATGAATCTGACACCTCTGAATCTATCAACACTTTTTTAAGGACTGGGATTTGTTCACCATTATTCCAATTGGTTTGCTGAATGACTTTTAAAAGTGTATCAACTTGCTTTTTATTTCTTGATGACGATTCTAAATCATTTAAAATAATTCCCAATTCGTCTTCATTATTAATTCTACCATGAATTTGTACAAAGGATTTATATTTAGGACGGTATTTTGCCTTCAATTCCTCTGTTACAATAGCCGCTTTTTTTTCAATTAACTTTTTAATGAGTGGTTGAATGGTTTTTATGTCCAATATTTCTGACACCTCTTTTAATGTTAATTCCTCTTGTAGTTCTAACGCCTCAATAATTAAATACTCTTTGTCCGATAGTTTGTCGTAATCTTTGTCAAATTCTGGATGAATACATACTTTGGTTTCGCTACCTAATTTAAAGTTAGATGGCAAAGCGGCATTCATCACATCACCTAAATTTGCCATGTAATACTCCGCTATCCATTTCCACAGCTTAAACTGATTGGCTATAATAATTGGCTCATCATCTAAAATAGATTCTACATATTTTACTTGGTAATTTTTAGGTACTTCCTCATGCACTTTGGCTACAATGGCTGTATATAATTTTTTTCTCCCAAAAGGAACAATCACTCTAACCCCAGTTTGAATTGAATCGTTTAACTCAAAAGGCAATCGGTAAGTGTATGTATTGGGAATGCTTAAAGGCAAAACCACATCAACAAAATATGTAATTCTTTCGCTCACGGCTACGAAAATACATCTTTTTTTTTACAATCTTATTTTATATTTTTTAACTTAGCCATAAATTAATTAAACATGTCAAAAGATTTTTGGGAACAACGTTGGACAAATATGCAAATTGGATGGGATTTAGGTGAAGTGTCTCCTCCCATTGCTGAGTATATTAATCAATTAACAAATAAAGAATTAAAAATATTAATTCCTGGTTGCGGTAATGCTTATGAGGCAGAATATTTGCACCAAAAAGGATTTAAAAACGTTTATATTGTTGAAATATCGCAAGGAGCTATAAATTCTTTTAAAAAAAGATACCCTGATTTCCCTGACCAACATATCATTCATTCTGATTTTTTTGAGATTGATGGACAATATGATTTAATTATAGAACAAACCTTTTTTTGCGCTATTAATCCTAAAATGAGAAAAAAATATGTCCAACAAATGACAAAACTCTTAAAAACTAAAGGAAAATTAGTTGGTTTGCTTTTTAATACCGAATTTAGCGGTGGACCACCATTTGGCGGACATAAAGATGAGTATTTACAGTTGTTTTCGGATAATTTTAATATAAAGATAATGGAAAAAGCTTACAATTCAATTAAACCAAGGCAAGACAACGAATTATTTGTCATATTAGAAAAAAAGTAAACCACATTTATGGAAAAAATAGTCATTATTGGCAATGGAATATCAGGCGTAACTTGTGCCAGACACATCAGAAAAAAAAGTGATAAAGAAATATTAATTATTTCAGCCGAAACCGAATATTTTTTTTCGAGAACTGCTTTAATGTATGTGTTTATGGGACACATGCGCTTTGAAGATATAAAACCCTATGAAGATTGGTTTTGGGAAAAGAACAGAATAGATTTAATGTTTGATTTTGTAGTATCTATTGATACAGATAACAAGTCATTAGAGATGAAATCGGGCAAAACGGTTACTTACGATAAATTGATATTGGCGGTGGGGTCTAAGCCCAATAAATTTGGTTGGAAAGGACAAGATTTAAAAGGTGCAACAGGACTTTATTCATATCAAGATTTATTAGAGATTGAAGATTTATCAAAAACAGCTAATCACGCTATTATTGTTGGTGGTGGATTAATTGGTGTTGAGTTTGCGGAAATGATGCTATCGAGAGGTATAAAAGTAACATTTTTGGTTAGAGAAAACACATTTTGGGGTAACGTTTTGCCTAAAGAAGAAAGTCAACTCATTTCAAACCATATCAAATCTCATCATGTTGATTTACA
>CAYQRJ010000128.1:0-7377 GCA_964419855.1 uncultured Crocinitomix sp. | reverse complement strand
GGTGTCCAATTCCAAATTACTTGGAACAGGTTAGTGGTGCTCCCCAAAACTTGCGGGGGTTGTTGCGGAATTGGGTGGGGTAGAGAATAGTGTTTATGGTTGAAAAAACTGTATTTAATAATAAAGGGGGTTGCATATTTGTTTAAGTATTAAACCATTTCCAAATTTTACCTAAAGTTGTGGTTGGTTCTTTATCAAATTGCTTAACTGTTTTTACAACAGATTCATCAATTTTCTTTCTCTTTTTAGTTTTTTTTGAGTTGGTTTTCTTTTTAGATTGTGCAATTTGTTCGTAATGTTTTTTCCTTTTGTTTTTATCAACTTTGGCTTGCTCTAATCTTTTTTTAACTAGCAATTCTGCTTGCTTTTCTTTTAATTCTAATTCAGTTAAAACCCTTCTTTTATTTCTGTTTTTCTTTTTGTTTTGTCTGTTTTTTCTTTCTTCTTTTCGTTTAAGGTATTTTTCTCTTTTTAACTGAGCAACAGCTTTTCTTTTTTCAGCTATTTCATCAGTAATATTTATGGTTTCATTACCTTCTGTTTTAATATGTTGAACACTTTTTTTAGGTGTTGAGAGTTCAATTTTTCCAACCACTTTTGGTCCAGATAGTTCTTTTTTAGGAGCTTTAATTACACCATCAACCACATTTAACTCAATTACCTCTCCATTTTCATCCTCTACAACCAATTTTTCTTCTACGTCATCAATGTTTTTATTTTCAGTCTCAGTTGTTGAATTTTCGTTAATTAATTCAGTATTATTTTCCTCTACACTTTCAATAACATCTTTTTTTTCGTCAGTAACTATTTCTTCTTCAACTTGAGCAACAATTTCTTCATTATTTGGTTCGGCTACAACGTCAATTTCCTCTTGCTTATAATGGTCAAACACAAAACCTAAAGCTTCTCCTTCAATTTTAGTATTCAAATCTGGTTCTATAATAATGTGATGCTCATCATTTAAAAAATTAACTATATCATTAACTTTTACTTCTAATTTTCTAGCTAACTGACCTAACCTCATAATTTTTTTTAATTAAAAATTTTTACAAATATAGTAACCTATTTTTTTAAAACCTAAATCTTGATTTGATATCTACAACTTATTAAACCACTCATCAAGTTATTTAACCAATAAAAATTTAATTTAATTAATTTGCCACTAATTTTAGTACATTGCATAAAAAAAATAAACAACCATGAAAATAATTTTTACCCTTTTAACCCTAACTTTATTTAATTTATCCTTTTCTCAATGCAACCCAACTACCGATAAAATGTTGTTAATTGGAGATAGTTGGGCATTTTTTAGTTGGACAGGAAATAGTTATAACGAAAACTTTGACCGTTTTGGATTGTCTGACATTAATTGCCACTCTACAACAGGCCTAGCAGTTAACGGAGCAGAAGCTAATAGTTATTTTTCTGATGCTGCTAGAAAGCAAGAGTTAATTGATTATGTTTCTACGCACCCAGAGTTAGAAATTATTCATTTAAGTTTGGGAGGTAATGATGCTATGGCGGCTTGGAATAAAACAATGACGCCTCAACAAGAGGATGCTATTTTATCGGTAATTATGCACGATATTAAAACCATTATAGATACTATATGGTCATACAACCCAGATGTTGACATTCATCTTTCGGGGTATGATTATCCTAATTTTGAAGAAACTATTGGTGGATGGCTAATACCAAGTTTACATCCTTTTTATGGAACATGGGATAATATGGGACAACCAACAAATGGAGAAATAAATCATATTTTAGCAAAAGCCACTCAAGCATTTCAAGATTCAGCCAATGCTTGGAACCAAGTAACCTTTGTTAATAATTTAGGATTAATGCAATGGACGTATGGGCAAACTACAGCTTTAACCGTTGCCCCTTATGGAACTTACCAACCTTTTACAGCACCTGTCCCAGGAGGTTTTCCCGATTATCCATCTCCATTAGCAGCCTTAAATTTTAGTGGAAACGATTCTTTTCACTTAAATGATAACTCTTTTGAATTATTTATTAAGCGTCATTTTGAAGAATATTATTGGGATTATTTTAGAAATGCCGATATGACTATTACAGCTGACGATTCTATAAACAATGGATGGACAACATTAACCGCTTTCAATAATAATAAATTGCAAGTAGGAAATGATGCGGGGTCAAATCAAGTTCAAACCATTTTAAGTTTTGATACACATACAATACCAAATGATAAAAATGCAGCTAAAGCAAGTATTTTTATTAAAAGAACAGGTTTAAACGGTTCTAATTTACAACCAGAAAATTTAATGGTATCTATAAATGACACGTATTTTGGTAGTAGTATGACATTAGACACAGGAGATTTTAATGATTTTGGTAGAGCGTCTGCTATATGTTGTACCTACGGAACAGTTGACCAAGATGGTTTTTGGATGAGAATTGATTTAGACCCTGCTTTGTTACCTTACATTAATAGATGGGAAACCACACAAATAAAATTAGTTTATAATATGCCTGATGCTGACAGATATTTTGACTTTAGTAATTCTATTCAAGATATTCAGTTAGATGTAACTTTACAAGATGCCCCTTTGTCTGTTAATGAAAATAAAGAGGTAGCCAATATTGAAATGTATCCAAATCCATCAAGCAATTTAATTAGTTTTAGCAATATCAATGAAAAAAGTAACGTTTCAATTGTTGATATGAATGGTAAATTAATTTTAAATTCAACTATTAATTCGGCATCAAACACAATTAATGTGAGCGATTTAACTAGCGGAGTTTATTTTGTTAGAATTGAAACAAAAAAAGGTATTGTAGTAAAAAAACTGGTAAAAAAATAGTCTTTATAGTTTTGTTCTCTTATTTTTGAACTATGAAAATAAGTGGGTTTACAATTGTAAGAAATGCAGAGAAATATTATTTCCCTATAAAACAATCTATAGAATCAATTTTACCTTTAGTAGATGAATTTATAATTGCGCTTGGAGATAGTGATGATAAAACAGAAGAGATTATCAATTCAATTTCATCCGATAAAATTAAAATTTATCGCAGAACTTGGGATTTATCTCCCAATAATAAAAGTCATATTTATAGTGATGAAACCAATTTTGCATTGAGTAAATGTACAGGAGATTGGTGCTTTTATATTCAAGCAGATGAAGTTGTTCACGAAAATGATTTACCAATAATAAAAAAGGCTTGCTTAACTAACCTAAGCAATAAAAATGTAGAAGGTTTATTATTTGATTACTATCACTTTTGGGGAGATTACGACCATTATTTACCTTATCACGGTTGGTACAAGCATGAAATAAGAGTAATTAGAAATAATATAGGGGTTAAATCTGTAGGGGACGCCCAATCGTTTAGAAAAACAGATAACTCAAAACTTAAAGTAAAACACATCAATGCTCACATTTATCATTATGGTTGGGTCAGACCTCCAGAACTAATGAGGAGCAAGAAAAAAGAACAAGATATCTCTCATTATAATTCTACCGATAAAATAGGTAACGAAATTAATTTTGACTGGTTTAATTATGGAGATATGAATAAAATACCAGTTTTTAAAGGTATTCATCCTAAGGTTATGTATCCATTAATTAGCCAATTATCATGGAAAGATAAATTGTATTTTGGCAACTGTCCAAAATTACAACGCCCTTTAATGAAGCATGAAAGAACAAAATATAAAATCATATCATGGGTAGAAAACAATCTTTTAAACGGAAAAGAATTATTTGGTAATAAAAATTATATTAAAGTTTAGTATATTTGTGTAATGCTAGACTTAAAAGTACATAACAAATTAAAACCAAAAAAAGGACGCGTATTAATTACTGAACCCTTTTTAGATGATGATTATTTTGGTCGTTCTGTAATTTTATTGTGCGAACATAATGAGGAAGGCACTTTTGGATTTGTTCTTAACAATTACATTGATATCCCCGTTGATGAACTTATTGTTTTCCCAAATTTTAAAACAAGAATAAGTAGGGGAGGTCCTGTTGGAGAAAATCACGTTTATTATATTCACACATTAGGAGATGTTATTAAAAATTCAATTCACGTAATAGGTAATATATATTCTGGAGGAGATTTTGAAGACATCAAAAAACAAGCAGAGTTAGGATTGGTAAAAGATAACACACTCAGATTTTTTCTTGGATATTCAGGGTGGACTACTGGTCAGCTAGAAGGAGAGCTTAAACACAATTCTTGGTTAGTATCTCATATTATTAATGAAGACGATATTATGGACACCACTAACAATCATCTTTGGCAAATTTATATGGAAAAACAAGGAGGTAAATACAAAGCCTTTTCACATTTTCCTGAAAATCCAAGTTTAAATTAAAGTTATTAGTTGTTTTTGGCTGTTTTATTTCCGTAAATGGAAATAACCGCACTTTCCGTTAAAGTTTACATTTGCTTTATAAAGTTGCATTGCTTGCTAAAATGTGCTCCCCTGTCGCAATTTCATCAACCATTCAACTAATACAAACCAAAAGCAAAGCTACCACTCCAATTGCTAACAGAAATATAAAATATCAACACAAAAAAAGGCAAGCATTAATGCTTGCCTTTTAATTATAAAGCGTTTAAATATTATTTCAAGTAAACTTTTCTGTTGTAAACATTATTGTTAATAAATAAAGATACAAAATAAATCCCCTCATTATTTAAGTTTTCTAAAGGAATGGTTTCAGTATGAACACCTAATCCTTTTTGACCAATTGGGGTAGTTTGAATTAATCTACCTTGCAAATCTGAAATGTTAATTTGAATTCTGGCTTTAGAATTTAGCGTGTATCTTACATTAACCTCTCTTGAGTTTTCGTTGAAATACATTTTAATTTTCTTGTCTTGTTTTTCATAATCAGATACGCCATTAGACACTGCCGACCCTATAATGTGCTGACCTAAATAAATGGTGTCGCCTTGATTAGTTCCACTACTATTTGTTTTATTAAAAGCATAATAAGCTGTTAATTGTCCCATATCTGTAGCGGGAGCTGTCCAGTTAAAAGTAGTAAACCCAAAGGGTGATGTGTGTCTAATGTATTCTTTACCTCCTTGAGTAGCAACACTGGTTCCGCTTCCAGCAGTAAATGTTCCTGCTTGGTTGCCATTGGCATCTAAAATAGTCATTTCAAACCCATTTTGCGAACCACCCATACCAATTTCAAACATATATTGTTGGTTAACAATATATTCTGTTGTGGCAACTAAATTGACATTACCTGCCGCTGACTGTGTACTAGCCCCAGTATGACATTGCGTACAGTTACCCTCTCCTGGTGCTCCTGTTAAACCTAAATTAGGTCCTCCTGAAAAATTTATCGCTTCAATACCATCTTTGTGATATTTTTCAACTTTTGATGTTGTAGTTGATAACAAACTTGCACCAATAATCCCTGCAATAGGCACTAATAAAAGTAATTTTTTGTTCATAGTATTTATTTTAATTGTTAGTATTAAATGTTATAACGTGAAAATTTTAAAAAGGTTAGTTAATTATTTAACTTTCCTTGTTGTATCCAACAATAAAACTTCTGGATTAAACTATCGTTTAACTTTGAAGCACCTAAAGGCATAGCAATGGCGTTAGGATCGTGTTTCATTGTAGATAAAACAGGATTAGCAGAATTACTAACATTGGTGTAAGTTGACAAATCTAAATTACCTGCCACATCTGTTGAGTTATGACACTCTGCTGTATTACAATTTGGAGTGATTACTTGACCCATTATTTCGTTATTAAAATAAATGGTATCGGTACAAGTTGGCATTGGTTTACTAGGTTCAACAGTTTTATGTTTTAAGCAAGATGTAAAAGCGAATAATATACCCATAATAGCAAGTATTGTTATTCGAAAAAAGTGTTGTTGTAATTTCATAATTTTAAAGTTTAAATCTTCTATTAATACTAAATCCAAAACGCCATTGTCCTTTTAACCAATCAGATGCGGTGTTCGATAAAAATAAATTTTCATTAATTGCTCTAGCATTTGTAAATACTAACGTAAAATTATGTCCACCCGTTAGTATTTCAAGTCCAAAAGATAAAGGATTTTTTTGTCCGATTCCTGGCTGTCTGTTCCAAACGTGATTGTATTCTGTAATGACACCAAAGGTTTCGGTAAGTCTAAATCTAATAACCCCTCCCGAAAAAATCATTCCATTAACATCATTATAAGCCACTAAGTTTCGGTGATGATAACCCGCATTAATTTGAACAGATAATCTGTTACTAAACTTACGCGACACCAATAATTGATTAGTGAAAATTAATCTTTCAAGTGAAGATTGATAATAAGCAGTTGAGGTGGAATCGGTAGAGGCTTTTCGATAAGGGGCAGCCATTGAACTAACAAAAGTTAAGTTTATAGGCATTCCTTTTTTTTCTTGTTGTAAAAATCTATATTTAACATATCCGTCTAGCACTTCTGTTTGTTGACCTACACCTTTACTACGTCCTATTCCAATATCAAAATTAGTGGTAGCCCCATATTCAAAAGCAAATCTGATGTCAGAAGCATTGTCAAACCCATAAAAATTTTGTAACCCTCCACTTGAACCCGCTATATCTCCAAACCTGTGCTCTATTCTAAATTCTAAATTGTGTTTGTACAACATTTCGGTTGAATGATTTGACAGTACTCTTGTTCCTGCAAAAGTATCCCATACTTTTTCTTGCGAATGGGCATAGAACATTAATATAGAATTAATTATTAGTAAATATTTTTTCATTTTATTTGGCTTTACTTTTTATGTAAACAATTAAATCAATTAATTGCTGATTATTCATTTTTTCTAAAGGATATTGTGGCATATATTGTTTTTTTCCTGAGGTAGCATACGTTCCTTTTCTAACAATATAAGGAACTGAATAATTAGAATGTTTTTTTAATTTTTTTTCAAGGAAAGAAAACGTTAAATCATTATCATCAAATTCAAAAGCAGTAATGTCCTTACCTAATTGATGACAATGTAAACAGCCTTTATCAAAAATATACTTTCCATTTTCAATATTACCTTTGGCGTTAGGGTCTAATTTCATATAAGGGTCACCAAAGGTTGCTGGATTAATATCAGAATATTTACTTTTTATCATTTTTACAGTTGATGGTGAATTTGTGCCTAAGTTTTTTTGGATTTGTTCTAATTCTGATGATGTAAAATTTAAGTCACTCATTTTATACTCAATAGATTTAAAATAGTGAAGAACTGCTCTTAATTCCCAATTTTCCATTGGTCTGCCTTGAGAGCATTGAACTGCGCATAATTGAATGGCATTGATTAAAGAATCTCTTGTAGGAACAACTAAACTACCATATTTTTTAGAGTAATCTCCATTATACCAATGGCGTTTGTTGTACT
>CAYQRJ010000127.1:5540-7394 GCA_964419855.1 uncultured Crocinitomix sp. | reverse complement strand
AATGCACCTTTAGAATATATTTTAAAACAGATTGAAAACGAAAAATAACTGGCTACAACAACTTATAATTTTTAAACGATATGAATTTTTTATTTAAACTAAGTTTTTTATTAATGGCATGGGGGGTGTTATTTCCAATGCTCTCGTTTTCGCAAAATAACATCTCTGCTAGTCGTCCAGGGCAATGTATATCAAGTTCAACCATTAATAAAGGAACGTTACAATTACAAACAGGAATTCAATACGATTTTGGTTTGGTTAGAGAGCTAGAAGTGCCCACCACAATGTTAAGATATGGGTTATTTAAAGGGTTTGAAATTAGATTGTATGAACAATTAATTAAATTTCCAACATCAAAACTAGTATTTGACAATCCTGAATTTAGTTTGCTAATTAATTTAACCAAAGGTAATCAATTTATACCAGAAATGGCAATATCTCCCCATGTTGGCTATGATTTTGTAAGTGGTAATGTTAGTTCGGGTGTTATTCTATCTGGTTCTAATAGTTTAGGAGACAAGTTTGGATATTCATTTAACTTGGCAGCCAATTATCAAACCAATTTAATTGGATATTACGCTTTGGCATTTAATTATACCTATAAAAAAACTACTTTTTTTATTGAAACTTTTGGAAATATGTTGCCAAATGATTTACGATTTGATGCAGGTTTGGGTTATTTGTTAAATAGCAATATTCAACTTGATTTATATGGAGGAACGGATGCTAATTTATCGAGTTATTTTTTAAGTACAGGGATTTGTGCTAGATTGATTCAGAAAAATAAATAAGGTTATCTTTGCACAAAATTAAACTAATGAAAGCCGTATTTTTAACAAAAAAAGGAGATGCCAATCAAGCATTTGAAATAAGAGATACTCAACAACCTATCATTCAAAAACCTGATGATGTATTAATTGAAGTAGAAGCTTTTGGATTAAATTATGCTGATGTGATGGCAAGGAACGGTTTGTATCGTGAAGCACCTCCTATGCCAAGTATCATTGGATATGAAGTGGTTGGCGTTGTTAAAGCTGTTGGAGATAAGGTTGATAACTCATTAATAGGTAAAAGAGTTGTAGGTTTTACTCGCTTTGGAGGTTATGCTCAGTTTGCTATAACAAAAAATTATGGCTGTGTGGTGGTTGACGATATGGAGGCTGGAAAAGCTTTGAGTATTGCCACTCAATATGTTACTGCCTATTATATGAGTGAAGTAGCTACTCGTCTTTTTGAAGGTGATAAAGTAATGATTCATTCTGGGGCAGGAGGAGTAGGTACGGCACTAATTCAGTTGTGTAAACTAAAAGGATGTACTGTTTTTGCTAATGCAGGGTCTAAGGAAAAATTAGACTACATTAAACAACAAGGAGCCGATTACGCCATCAATTACCGAACTGATGACTATCAAGCCGAAATAAAAAAAGTATTAGGTAAAGACAGGTTAGATTGTACTTTTAATCCCATTGCAGGTTCAACGTTTAAAAAAGATTTTGCTTTAATTGGTTCTGGTGGTAAAGTTATTTTATTTGGTGGTGCAGAACGATCTGGCAAAAAATGGGGCATTTTATCAACTTTAAATTTTGTAAGAAAAATGGGGATTGTTTTACCCATTGGTTTAATGATGAGGTCTAAAAGCATAGTAGGAGTCAATATGCTGAAAATTGGAGATAACAAACCAAAATTATTAACCAAATGCTTAACAGAAGTCACTCAATTAATAAAAGATAACAAATTAAACCCTCACATTGGTGGTGTTTTTAATGTTAACGATATTGGCAAGGCACACCATTTGTTAGAAAGCAGAAAATCAATAGGCAAAATTGTTGTAAAATGGTGATTTCGAGAGCCTCA
>CAYQRJ010000127.1:0-5440 GCA_964419855.1 uncultured Crocinitomix sp. | reverse complement strand
CGAGAGCCTCATCACTATTACAATTAACAGAGGGGTGAGGCTCTCGAACCCCGAACCCCAAAACACAACCAAAATTAATATGAAAAAGGCATTTTTTAATTGGAGCGGAGGCAAAGATTCATCTCTAGCACTTTATCACACCCTAAAAAATACATCTTTTGATATTAAATACTTGCTTACCAATTTAAGTGCCGAACACAACAGAATATCAATGCACGGTGTAAGGTTTGAATTGTTAAAACTTCAAGCTCAATCAATAGGTATTCCCTTAACTACAATGAAAATTGTTAAAGATGCCTCAATGGAGGACTATAATCAATTGGTGCAAACTAAAATGGACTTTTTTACATCAAAAGGTATTAATCATTGTTTTTTTGGAGATATTTTTCTTGAAGATTTAAAAAAATACCGTGAAGAACAATTAAGTAAGGTCAATATTAAAGCACATTTTCCGCTTTGGAAACGCCCAACAACCAACATCATTAAAGAATTTATTGATTTAGGATTTAAAGCCAAAGTGGTTTCAATAAATGCCAATTTGTTAGACCAATCTTTTGCAGGCAGAGAGCTAGATGAATCTTTTATTAAAGATTTACCAAAAAATGTTGATGTTTGTGGTGAAAATGGAGAGTTTCATAGCTTTGTATATGATGGACCAATTTTTAAAACTCCTGTTCCAATACAACTAGGAGATATAGTTAAAAGAGAATATCAATCAGATGAAAATTCGGCGTGGAATACTTCTTTTTGGTATGCCGATTTATTGAAAGGTTAAGCTTTAATGTTCAAAACTCAATAAACATAAATATTTAATTTATATTTGTAAAAAACTCAATTACTTAAAAAACTAAATGCCAGATAAAATATATGAAATAGCTTTGGGTTTATTACCTAAAATAGGACCAATAAAAGCTAAAACTTTAGTGTCTTATTTGGGGTCGGCAAAAGCCGTTTTTGAAGCCCAACCAAAAGCGTTTGATAAGTTACCCGGGTTTAGTGCATCACTTTTAAAAAACACCAATAAAAAAGAGTTATTAAAACGAGCAGAACAAGAATTGTTATATACAGAAAAAAATAACATTAATTGCTTGTATTATCAAGATGAAAATTATCCCAAACGTTTAAAAGAAACCATTGATGCACCCATTGTTATTTTTACAAAAGGAAACATCAATTTTGACAGAAAAAATATTGCTATTGTTGGTACACGTAAAGCTACCAATTATGGAAAAACATTAACACATCAATTAATTAAAGACTTAAAAGAACAAGATGTAAATATTGTGAGTGGTTTAGCTTATGGCATTGACATTGAAGCCCATAAATCCGCCTTAGAAAATAACATACCCACCATTGGGGTTTTTGCTAGAGGTTTAGATATTATTTACCCTTCAGTTCATCAAGGAATAGCTCATCAAATGTTAGACAATGGTGGATGGGTAAGTGAATTTTTATCAGGCACACAAGGCGACCCTTCTTTTTTTGTTAAAAGAAATCGTATTGTAGCTGGAATATGTGACGCTACCATTGTTGTTGAATCTGCACATAAAGGAGGCTCTTTAATTACAGCAGGCTTAGCCAACGATTATAACAGAGATGTATTTGCTTTTCCCGCCAATGTTGATAAAGAAATGTCTAAAGGGTGTAACTTATTAATTCAAAAAAACAGAGCTCACTTAATTACACAAGCTCAAGATGTAATTGATATTTTAGGGTGGGAATCAAAACCAAAAGAAAATGTTTTTCAAACCAATTTATTTATAGATTTAACTGATGATGAGCAAAAAATAATTGACATTTTAAAAGACAAAGGTACACTCCACATTGATGCCATTACCAATTTAGCCCAAATGTCCATTTCTGTATTAAGTGTACACTTATTTAATCTTGAAATTAAAAACGCCATAAGAGCCATTGCCGGTAAACGGTATGAAATTGTATAGCAATGAAATTAAAAACCGTTATCATATTACTTTTTTTATTGATTATTCAATCTTCAAATGCTCAAATTAATGATTCTTTAAAAAATATTATTAATAATCCAAAAACAGAGGACACAGTTAAAATTCACTCCTTTTATTTTATCGCCTCTCAATATGTTTATCAAAATCCTGATTCAGCTGAGTTTTTTGCTAACAAAGCATTACAATTATCTAAAACCATAAAATTTGAAAGCGGTATTGGAGAAGGGTATGGCTGGTTAGGCTATTTAAACGCCGAAAAAGGCAATATAAGTGAAGCCATTGATTATAATTTAAAAAGTTTAAATCTGGCAGAAAAAAAAGGACTAAAATCTGACTATCCTGTTATACTTAATAATTTAGCTACACTTTATATGGATTTAGATGACAATGAGGAGGCATTAAAATATTATAATCAATGTATTGAAATCAATTTAGAGTTGAATAAGAAAAAAAGTTTAATTACCAATTATAGTAACGTGTCTTTGATTTATAATAAACAATCTGATTATACAAAAGCTTTAGAATTTGCAAACAAATCAGTTAAATTATCTGAAGAAACAAAAAATGAAAGATTAATGTCTAATGCTTATAGTAGAATTGGAAGTTTATATGAACAACTAGACAGTATTGATTTAGCTTTAAAATATTACAAAAAAAGTTATGATTTAAGGGTTAAAAATAACATTAAAAAAGGCATTGCCATGATGTCTATTAAACTGAGTCATATCTATTTACTGCAAAATCAATTAATAAAAGCTAAACAATTTGCAAATAAAGCGTATAATATTGCTAATAAGTGGAAATACAAATATGTAAAACAAGAATCTAGTAAGTTATTATATCAAATATTTAAAAAAGAAAACAATAACCAAAAAGCACTTAGTTATTATGAGATTTATACACAACTTAAAGATAGTTTAAATAGCCGTCAAAATAAAGATGCACTTGTTAAAAGTAAGTTTGAATTTGAATACAATAAAAAGCAATTGGTTGATAGTTTGGAAAAAGATAAAATATTAATTTCTAATCAAATGTTATCCAATGAAATTAAGTTAAAAGAAAGTAAATTATTTACTCAAACTTTATGGTTGGTTTTTTCTATACTACTGAGTATTTTGTTGATTGCTATTTTATTTTTAATTAGAAAAAACAATTTGGTTAAAATGGATAAATTAAGGTCTGAAATTAAATTGAGATTAGCAGAAACCAATCAATTAAAAAATGAATTGGCGGTTAGTAAACATTCCAACACCAATCAAGTTAATGAAGTATTGAAAGAAAAATTATCTGAACGAGAAAATGAAATTTTAGAATTACTAATTGAAGGTTTATCAAATAAGGAAATTGGCGAAAAATTATTTTTATCAGTTAATACCATAAAAACACATATTTTAAGTTTGTATAATAAATTAGGTGTAAACAATAGAACACAAGCGGCTGTAAAAGGTAGTTTTTATCAACAAAAACAACCATAAATTCAAAATTTCACCCAAATGGGTTAAGGTAAAATCATTTTGGTTATCATACATTTGTTGCATAACTATTAATTATATATGATGATAAAGAAAATGATTTCAGCACTAATTGTATTGGTATTTACAATTAACCCCACTTTCGCACAAATGAAAGTGTCAGAAAAAACAACCCCTAATTTCGCCAACAAAGGGAGAATGTGGTATGTTAGTAAAAGTAAAGGGTCTGGACAATTAGGCACAAAAGAACGACCAGCTAAAGATTTAGGAAATATTATTCATCATTTAAAACCAAATGATGTAATTTATATTGCTGGAGGAACTTATTTAAGTAAAGGATCAAGAGGTTCGGATGAAATTAATATCCCTGTTAAAATTTATGGTGGATTTGATGAAACATTCACCAAAAGAGATCCTTGGGGCGCTCATAAAACAATTTTTACTGGTACAAATGATTATATGGGGTTAACAACTCCCCGTTTATATATCAGAACAGACCAACAGAGGGAAAAAAATAATCAAAAATCTATGGGAGGAGAAATAGTTGTTGATGGAATTATTTTTGATAACGGTCCACGTAATAGATATCATACCGATAAAAATTTAGCCATTAGAAGAACAGCTAATCCTAAAACCAATAAAAACCCATCACCAGAATCTGGCGGATTGGTTATTGTGCCAAGTTTATATACTAATGTAACAGTTAAAAACTGTGTAATTATGAACACGGCGCCAACAGAAGGAGCTTTATCCGTTAGAATTTTTAAAGGTGGTAAGGCATTAATTCAAAATAACTTTTTAATTAATAATACTGGAGATGGAATTCATTTAAGAACAGGCTATATGGGAACAGATGAATCTCTTTACCCTGAATTTATTGTTAAACACAATACTTCTTTATTTAATTGGAAGCATGATGCAGTAGCCTCTTATGGTGGAAATTGTTTGACTATGGATAAAGATATGAAAGTGACCCTAGAAAACAATGTGTTTGGATTTGGTCACATGGGAGGAATTTATAACAAAGGAACTAAACTTAAAATGATAAATAATTTGTTTACAGGAAACTCTAAATATGATTATAGAGAAATTAACTCTAAGATGAAAGTAGCTGATATTTTAGATGAATCTATGTATTTAGACCCTTATAGTGATGGCAATGAATCTACTTTAATTAAAATTAATGTTGGACAAAGATGGGCAGAAATATATGGTAACCGTAAAGAAATTAGTAGAGCTGATGTGGACGCATCTGTTCATGCAAGCAATTCTGGAGCTAATCAATTAAGAAGTATGTTAGGACTTAATGTTCAAGCAGGTGGAACAGCAATGGATGCCGAAATATTTTTACCTCTCATTTTAATTGAGGAAGCCTTGCCAGCTGGGGCACTACCATGGAATGGAAAAGGCTGTCAGGCACTTAAACAAAAATAAAGATTATATTTTCATAGATGTAGTTATACCCTTGTACTTTTATTGGTGCAGGGGTATTTTTTAATGGTATAATTGATTATCTATATAAGTCACATAAGTTTTGCTACGTGTATAAAAGCGGTGAATTAATTAGTTTATTATAAAATTAGTACAGTTTACTCAATAAATGAACAAGTTACCAACTATATTGTAATTTGTTTCGTTTATATGATTGAATGAAAGCATTTATTTTCATATTGTCTTTAAGTTTAACTTTTTCAGCTTGTCAAAAATCTGATAATAATTTAAGTGATGCTTATTCGGGGCAATGGAATTTTGATGTTAAATATCAATCCGTTAATAATTTTGCCCAAACCAATTATAAATTTGAAGGAGAAGTTGTGAGTTTAAGAAATCAACTGATCTTTTATTATGGGCTTTCAGATGACATCTCTGCTAAGGTTAATTCTAAAGGAGTGTTGCACAACAGTAAAGGGCAATTAATAGGTGTAATAGAAAAAGAAACTTGCTTACTTGATTTTAACCAAGGTGATTATCATATTAAAATTAAAGGATTTAAAAATTTATAAG
>CAYQRJ010000126.1:0-7434 GCA_964419855.1 uncultured Crocinitomix sp. | reverse complement strand
AGGTCATGGTTAGGGTGTAGAAAACCTGAGCGGTGACTTGAGAGTCTTTTCATTACCATTAACTTGCGTGAGGGATAGGAACGGTAGCTCCCCAATGAGTTGGGGACTAAAGTGGATAGCCCGACCTCTCCATTTTTTTATGGAGAGGGCACGCCCAAAATATTTATCTTATCTTTTTAACTTAGCGTAGTGTTTATAAAATAATGGTATGGTTTCTATACCTTTGTAGTAGTTAAATAGTCCGTAGTGTTCGTTAGGGGAGTGTATGGCGTCAGAATCTAACCCAAAGCCCATTAATATGGTTTTCAAGCCCAATACTTTTTCAAACATTGCTACAATTGGAATTGAGCCTCCACTGCGAACTGGAATTGGTTTTTTACCAAAACTTTCTTCTAATGCCAAACTTGCGGCTTTGTATTCTACCGAATTAATTTCGGTTACAGATGGTTCTCCACCGTGATGTGGTGTAACTTTAACTTTAACTGATTTAGGGGCGATATTAATAAAGTGTTTTGTAAATAGTTCTGTAATTTCATCAGGGTTTTGATTAGGAACTAAACGCATTGAAATTTTAGCATACGCTTTTGAGGCAATTACAGTTTTTGCTCCTTCACCAATGTAACCTCCCCAAATGCCATTAACATCTAATGTTGGTCTAATAGAGGCTCGTTCAAGAGTACTGTAACCTTCCTCTCCGTAAGTTTCAGAAATGTTTAATGCTTTGCAGTACTCTGCTTCATTAAAAGGTGCTTTTGCCATTTCAGCTCTTTCCTCTGCTGACAATTCTACTACTTTATCATAAAAATGCGGAATAGTAATGTGCTTATGTTCGTTGTGTAATGAGGCAATCATTTTTGCTAAAATATTAATAGGATTTGCCACTGCTCCACCGTATAAACCAGAGTGTAAATCGCGATTAGGACCTGTTACTTCAACCTCAACATAACTCAATCCTCTTAACCCTGTAGTAATAGAAGGTGTTTCGTTATTTATCATTCCTGTATCTGACACTAAAATTACATCTGCTTTTAATTTTTGTACATTAGCTTTAATAAAAGCCTCTAAATTTTCAGACCCTACTTCTTCTTCTCCTTCAATCATAAATTTAACATTGCACGGCATTTCGTTTGATTTTAACATAGCTTCAACTGCCTTAACGTGCATATACATCTGCCCTTTATCATCACAAGCACCACGTGCAAAAATAGCCCCTTCTGGATGAATGTCTGTTTTTTTAATTACAGGTTCAAATGGTGGCGAATCCCATAAATCAATGGGGTCAGCTGGCTGAACATCATAATGACCATAAATTAAAACTGTAGGTAAATGTGTGTCAATTATTTTTTCGGCATAAACAATGGGGTGACCTGCTGTTGGAACAATTTCAACATTATCAAGTCCTATTCTATTAAATTCATCTTTTAAAAACTCAGCTGTTTTTTTTACATCATTAGCATAAGCTGGGTCGGCACTTACTGATGGTATTTTTAATAAATCGGTTAATTGATTTAAAAACTCTTGTTTATGATTTTGTATGTAATTTAATGTGTTTTTCATAATTGTACTTTAATGTTGGTTCAAAGATAATAAATAATACTAATTTTATTTTAGGCGTGAGCTGCGTCTTTCTCTTTTAGTAATTTTTGTTTGCATAAAAAAACTCTCACAAATTGTGAGAGTTCAACCCGCAAAATTCACCACTACATTAATACCACATAGTTAAAACACAGTAAATCAAATTAACGCACTTTATTATGCAATTTAATAATACCCAAATTTGAGGGAGTTTGAAATTAATTTATTTTTTCTTGTTTCTTTGCTTTTCGGCTTGTAAGCGTTGCGCTTCTTCTAACCTTTGTGCAAATTTAGATTTTCCTTTTTTCTTTTTAGGATTGGCTTTGTTAGCTTGAATTTTAGCGTGAATTTTTTGTTCATCTAAAATAAACTTTTTAATGGCAAACATAATCCCCATTGTCATCAAGGTTGAAATAAAGTAATAATAACTTAAACCAGATGAGTAATTGTTAAAGAAGAAAATCATCATAAATGGAAAGAAGTACATAATGTATTTCATATTTGGCATTCCTTCTTGCTGAGGCTGTTGCATATTTTGACTATTAAAGTGTGTATAAGCCAAAGTTGTAAAAGCCATTAATAATGTAAATAAAGAAATATGGTCACCATAAAAAGGTATATCAAACCCCAAATTATAAACCGAATCATAGGTAGATAAATCTTCTGCCCACAAAAATCCTTTTTGACGAATTTCTATTGAAGAGGGAAATAATCTAAAAATAGCAAATAAAATTGGCATTTGAAATAACATTGGCACGCAACCAGCCATAGGACTTGCTCCTGCTTCTCGGTACAACGCCATTAATGCCTGCTGCTTTTTCATTGCATCTTCCTTTTTAGGAAATTTGGCATTAATTTCTGCTATTTCAGGTTTTAAAACTTTCATCATTGCTGATGATTTATACATTTTATAATTAACTGGGCTTAGCACTAATTTAACAATAATGGTTAGTAATAAAATGGCTAAACCTGCACTAATTCCCCAACTCATAAAAGCATTAAACATTGGTCTTAAAGCATAAACATTAATCCATCTAAATAACCCCCAACCTAAGTTAACTACGTCCTCTACCCCATTGTCATATTGTTGGAGTAAATCATAATCATTTGGTCCAAAAAACAACTTAAAATTAACAGGTGCTTTAAATGTATTAATTCCTAAATCTAAATTAGCCTTATATTCTTTTAAATAAGTAGTGTCATTTTCATCTAATTTTTTAATTTCAACTTTAGACCCTTTAGAAAAACCTTTGTCATACATAACAATGGCAGAGAAAAAACTTTGTTTAAAAGCTACCCATTTTGCAGGTTCTTCCATTTCTTCTTCATCATCAGTTGCTTCAGACAGATAAGTGTATTTTCCTCCTTCATCATAAAACACAGTACTTACTCTCTGTTCGGTAGGTAGATGTTTTTCGGTTGATAACAATTTAAAATCGGATGTTAATTTTGTTTTTGAGGCATTGGCATCACTAAACCCATTAAAAGCTACTGTAAAATCTAAATCGTAAGTATCATCATTTAATTTATAATTGAACACTATGACACCTTTACCATCATTAGCCTCTAAATTAATGAAGTTTTTGTTAGATTCCACAATAGTAAAATCTAAATCTTTGGTGTTTTTAACTTTTCCATCACTCAAATATTCTATACCATAAACAGATTTTTCATCAAACAGTTCTAATGGATTATCTTTTCCGGCAATAAAATCATCATAATTTTTATACCCTTTAATTTTTGAAGATATAATTCTACCTCCTTTTGTAGATATATCTAATATTAATTTATTGTTTTCTAAAATAACAATCTCTTCAGGTAAATGGTGAGTTTTTTCATCTAAAACAGATGATATTGGTGCTGGTAGTAAAGTGTCTTTTTTGGTAATTGTATCAACATATACAGCTAAATTTGTAACTGTATCAATTATTTGATTTCCTGTAGAATCTAATTTAGGCATTAAAGCAGATGAATGATTAACTACGTTTTCAATTTCTTTAACTTCTTCTTTTATTTCTGAATTAATGGCAGCTAAAGAATCTGCTTGAGCTTCTTTTTTAGCTTTAAGTTTTGCTACTTCTGCCTCACTTGGTGCGTTTAACCAACTAAAAGTTAATAAAATCCCTCCTATTAATAATAGACCTACAATTGTATTTTTATCCATTTTTTAAAAATTAGAGTGCAAAATTAATAATATAGATGTAATACTCTATATAAAAGTAAAGTTAATCGTTAAAATTATGTAATTTTTGATGGGGATAATTATATGAAATGCGGTTAAAACAAATTAAACTTTAAACACATCTTCACTTGAATGGTCAATTATTTCCCAAGTGTGGTCAGCAAGTAGTTTGATTGTGGCTAAATAAGTGTAATTTTTTCCAGTTCGTACCCTCCCCCATTCGTTAGGACCAATCATTGATAAAATTTGAGTTCCATCTTGATTTTGATACAAATAATAGGTATGATTAATAATTGGAGTAAATCTAAAATCAGCTTGATAAATACGTTCTGAAATATCTTTACGCACTGCTATTTTTTTGGCTTGTTCTGCCAACAGTTGCATCTGTTCATAAATTTGCGTTAACTGTTGGTCAGTTTGATATTCCATGGCAGATAACGACCTCCCTTTAATTTTACCTTTATCCTCAGGTTTAATTAAAGCCGACCCTACATGATGAGCAAATTCCAAAGCGTGAGGGTTTTCAGAAACCTTATCTTTATCAATTGGATTGATGAAATTTTTATCCTTTTTTACCATTACAAAACATTAATTAACCATTAAAATTTGACCCTTTACACAAAAGTACGCAAAAATTATTTGATTTCATTGAAAAGTTTTTACCTTTAAACTCAAAAAATAAATAAATAATTATGGGATATTTTATTGGAGGTGCAGTTTTAATTGTTTTAGGTATAGTATTTTGGATACTAAGAGGAAAAAAAGCTGGTAAATTAAATGTTTTAGAGATTAATGAAACCTCTAAGGCTAATGAAATTATTGAGAACTACAAAGGGATGGTTGAATCGCATGGGCCTGGCGCATTTAGTATTTATGCCGAATTAAAAGGAAAAGCCGTAGCCGATACTCCTGAAATAAGTGAATTTGCGAAAAAAGAATGTGTTTATTATCGTTCTGTTGTTACCAGAGAGTATGAAGAATTAGTAACTAAAACCGATAGTAACGGGCATACTCAAAAAAAATGGGTTAGAAAAACAGAATCTGTCTCTTCACATTCTAACACCTCACCAGATTTTGCAGTTGAAGACGGAACAGGTAAAATTTTTGTTGACCCTACAGGAGCAGAATTATATACTGTAAAAACGTTTTCAAAATTTGAACAAGGATCTGACCCCAAAGGCGGAGGATTAAACATTTCAATAGGAGGGTTTAATATTTCATCTGGTCCAAGCATAAGAACTATAGGTTTTAAATATGAAGAATTTTCAATTCCTTTAAACACCGATTTATATGTGATTGGAGATGTGAATGACCGTTCAGGAAAATTAACTGTATCTAAACCTAAAGATAAAAAATCGCCATTTATCGTTTCAACAAAGTCTGAAGATGAATTAACTGACAAGTTGGGAAGTTCGGTAAAAGGAATGAAAATAGCGGCTTACGCTTGCTTTGGAATTGGAGCTGCCTTATTAATTTACGGAATAATTAGTAAGTTTATTTAGAATATTTATACAAGAAAAAAGTGTTAATCAGAAAATAAAATTATCTTTGTTGCTTTAAAATTTGAATATATATGTCAGGAATATTAAAAGGAAAAAAAGGAATTATTTTTGGTGCTTTAAATGAGCAGTCAATTGCTTGGAAAGTAGCAGAAAAAGCGCACGAACAAGGTGCTGAGTTTGTTTTAACTAATGCTCCAATTGCTATGCGAATGGGTGAAATTAATAAATTAGGAGAACAAACAGGCTCTAAAATTATTCCAGCTGATGCCACTTCTGTTGAAGATTTAGAAAAGTTAATTACTGAATCAATGGAAATTTTAGGAGGTAAAATAGATTTTATTTTGCACTCTATTGGAATGTCTGTTAATGTTAGAAAAGGACGTCATTATACTGATGAAAATTATGACTGGACAATGAAAGGTTTGGATGTATCTGCCTTGTCATTTCATAAAGTATTACAAACTGCTTATAAATTAGACGCCATTAACGAATGGGGTTCTGTTGTTGCGCTAACTTACATTGCCGCTCAACGTGTATTTCCAGATTACAACGATATGGCTGATAATAAATCTTATTTAGAGTCTATAGCAAGAAGTTTTGGTTACCATTATGGTATAAAAAAGAAAGTTAGAATCAATACTATATCTCAATCGCCAACTATGACAACTGCAGGTAGTGGCGTTAAAGGATTTAATGAGTTCATTAACTTTTCGGAACAAATGTCGCCACTTGGTAATGCTACCGCAGATGAATGTGCAAACTATTGCGTAATGATGTTCTCTGACTTTACAAAAAAAGTAACCATGCAAAATTTATTTCATGATGGAGGTTACTCTAACACAGGCGTTACACAACAAGTTATTGAAAAATTTAAAGATTAAGGTTTAATTTTAAACTAAAATTTGTATATTAGTGGCTGTGTAATTTTTACACAGCCTTTTTTATTATAAAAACCATTATTTTAATATTATGAAAAAATTATTACTCATCTCATTACTTTTAAATTCAATTAATTTATTTTCTCAAACAGAATTTATTGCTTATACTGCAACAGGAAAAGGTGTTGCCAGCACATTTGTTACAGATTATCACACCTTGGGAATTAATCCCGCTAATTTAGGTTGGCAACGTTACCCCAACAAGCATTTCACTACAGGTTCTACGGAGTTTGGAGTGTCAATTTATTCGTCATCTTTAAGTAAGCAAGGATTAAGAGATAACTTATGGGCAGTAATGAAATCTCAATCGTTAGACACTTTAACACCTCAACAAAAAGCAGACGCTGTAAGAGATTTTACCGGAAGTGATTTTGCATTTAATTTTGACAATAATATTTTTAGTTTTGCTTATCAATCTCAAAAATTTGGAGGAATTGCCATATCGGTTAGAACAAGAGCCTCATGGAACTCTAACTTTAGTGCTCAATTTTCTGATATTCTTTTTAACGGGAGTCAATCTTCTTATTTTGACTCCTTAGTTTACACCAATGGCATTGACACTACAGTTGTACCTAACACTGGCACCTATGCCGATTCATCTGGGCAAGTACTCAGTGGACAAGCCTCTGTACCTTTAAATATCTCTCAACTTTTAGATGGTACTTATTTAAGACTATCATGGAACAGAGAGTATAACATTGGTTACGGAAGACAATTAATTAATTTAGATAGTAATTTAATTGTTTATGCTGGTGTAGGGGCAAAATATATTCAAGGTATTGCTTATTTTGATTTGTCATCTGACAATGGAGATTTGAGAATGATTTCTGCCATGAGTCCAGGATTTGATATTAATTACGGTTTAGCTGCTTTAAATAACCCTTCTGCTGTTGTAGGTAGTGCTCAAAGTTTTTTCAAAAATTCTGTAGGGCAAGGATGGGGATTTGATGTAGGTACTCACGTTTTACTTTTTAAACGATTACACTTAGCGGCATCTGTCACAAATATTGGTCAAATGACCTATAAAGCTAATGTTTATGAGGCACAAGACACTTTAATTGTTGATTATTCTAATATAGGTTTACAAGACATGAATATCACTAATTCTGTACCAAGTATGTTAGAGCAAGGGGGACTCTTAAAATTAAAAGGACGTGAAAGTTATACGGTTCAATTACCAGGTACATTTAGAATGGGAGCAAGTATTGATTTAGGTAAATTAGCAAGAATTGGAATA
>CAYQRJ010000125.1:0-7477 GCA_964419855.1 uncultured Crocinitomix sp. | reverse complement strand
GTTATAGAGATTTAATTGAAAAACGCTATTTTGAAGAATTATCTTATGAAGAAATAGCCCAAGATATGGATTTACCACTCGGCACTGTTAAAGCACAACTGTTTAGAGCTAGAGCTTTTTTAGCTAATTTAATGGAACATACTAAACATAATATTTAATTTTACTTGGCTTTTAAATCACACTTAAAAGTGTTTTAGCTTTGTTTTGAGTTTCTGCCCACTCTTTTTCAGGAACTGATTGAGCTGTAATGCCTCCCCCTAAATACAAGTAAGCCATACCATTAATTATTTGCATACAACGTAAATTAACCATTAAAAGTTTATAATTTGGGTTAATTAAGCCTAAAAACCCCGTATAAAACAAACGTTGATGTGGTTCAATGGTGTTAATTAACTCTTGAACTTCATTTTTTGGCAAACCACAAGTAGCTGGTGTAGGATGTAATGTGTTTACAATATTAGTCCAATCTTTTTTATTTTTTAACTCAGCTGTAAAATTAGTTTTAAGATGATAAACTTGTCCAGCTTTTATAGTTTGGGTTGGCGTTTTTTCAATGTGCATTACCAACGGTTTTACTTGACGATAAATAAAATCGGTGACGTATTGTTGTTCTTCAATTTCTTTACAACTCCAACTAGTGTTTAAGTCAGTTTTTGTACCTGCTAATGCTACTGTTTTAAATGATTTATTTTCAAATTCAGCAAGCATCTCTGGTGTAGTTCCAATCCAACACCCAACATTTTCAATAGACACTACATAATTAAATGTGTTTTTATAATTCTCATTTAATTGATTTAATATCTCCATAGGTTGATGATTTGTTTTTGTTTTCATCACCCTAGATAAAACCACTTTTTTAAATTGATTGTCTTTTAATTTCTTAACTAAACCTGAACAAATTTTAAGGTATTCATCTTTATTGGTTTCTTTAGGCACTTCATTTTCCGAAAATATTTTAAAATCGTTAATAGAACAATCTTTTAATTGATGAATAAAGTAATTTTTATCAGAATTAAAACTATTGATAACAAATCCTATTTTATCTTCTATCTCTTGCAATTGCGTGTAGGATAAAACAACACCTTGCTTAATAAAAACCTCAGTTTGATGAGGTAACCGATATGCTATAAAAGCTTTAATGATTTTTTATTTTTTATGTTTAATCAAAACGGTTAATCTGCCTACGCAAACTAATTCATTAGCATCATTAACAATTTTTGCTTCCCACAAATGAGTGGTTCTTCCTTCATGCACCAATTTGGCTGTGCAATACACATATCCACTTTTAGCCGATTTGATGTGATTAGCATTAACCTCTATCCCCACCACATTGGTTTTAGATAAATCTACACACAATGCAGACCCCGCAGAGCCCAAACTTTCTATTAATGCAACAGAGGCTCCACCGTGAAGTAATCCTGCTGGCTGAAGTGTTCTGTGGTCAACAGGCATTTTACCTTTAATATAATCTTGTCCTATTTCGGTATATTCAATACCTAAATGTTCCATTAATGTATTTTTATTAATGGCATTAACTTGTTCTAATGTAAAAGATGTATTTATCATTATTTTGGTGCTATTTTATATAAATAAACTGCTACAACTGCAAAAATTATATTGGGTAACCAAACTGCCATTAAAGGCGAAAACCCAACATTTAATGCGGCTACTGATGTCATTTTCATTGAAAAAACATACAGTAAACAAATGCCTAAACCTATGGCAATGTTTGCTCCCAAACCTCCTCTTGATTTACGGCTTGAAACCGATACACCAATTAATGTTAAAATATAAATGGCAAATGGAGCTGCAAAACGGTTATATTTAATCAATAAATAAGTGGGTACATTACTAGAATTTCTAGCTTTTTCTTTTTCAATAAATTCATTTAACTCTTTAAAATTCATAGCTTCAACAATATTATCTCTGTATATTAATTCGGTAATTTTAAAGGTTAAATTCGTATCTATTTCAGTTCCTTCATAATATTGATCGTTTAAATCTCCAAAAATTCTAACGTTATAAAATTTTAAATGCCATAAATCAGATAAACTGTCTCCTTTGGCTTTTTTTGCATTTAATAAAGAGGCTAAAGAATCGCCTTTCCATGTTTCAATTTGCAAATCATTTACCTCATGGTTGTAAACATCATAAGAGGCAAACCTCACCATTTCGTTAGGATTAACTCTAACTACCCCTCTGGTAGAAAAGTGAGTTCTGTAATAATTTTCCTCAAATTCGAGTCGGGCTTTGTTTGATGGGGGTAAAACAAAATTATACATTATAATTGTTAGCAACACTAACAAAGTAGCCGAAATAAAATAGGGTCTTAAAAAACGATTAAAACTAACACCAGCACTAAGTATGGGTATGATTTCGGTATTTTGAGCCATTTTAGATGTAAACCAAATTACCGAAATAAAATTAATCATATATACAAACTGAAAACCGTAATAAATGATAAAGTTTGAGTAATAAATAGTAAAAATATCATACCAACTGGCATCTCTATCTAAAAACTCTGTTAATTTTTCTGCGATATCAAACACCATACTGATAGACATTAATAAAATAAATATAAAAAAGAAAGTTCCTAAGAATTTCTTAATGATATATTTGTCTATTTTGGTAATTATCATAAGTGCAAAAATAGATTATTTATTAGACATTCCAACTATTGATTGACTAATCGCTTTTAGTTTTAACAAACATTCATCATATTCTGCCTCCGCTTTTGATTGAATGGTTATGGCTCCACCAACGGAAACGCTTACAGTTTTATTGTTTGAATTGTACAATACACTTCTTATAACCACATTAAAATCATGATTTTTATTAGGAGAAATATATCCAACAGTGCCAGAATAAATACCCCGTTTAAAATTTTCAACCTCATCTATAATTTGGCAAGCACTCACTTTTGGTGCTCCTGTCATAGACCCCATAGGAAATAAATTTTCAACCACTTCATTTACCATAACATCATCTGTTAACTTTGCCTCAACGGTTGATATTAATTGATGAACAGTGTTAAAACTATAAACTTTACAAAGTTCAGGCGTATTAACCGATTTTACATTTTTAAACTTAGACAAATCATTTCTAACCAAATCAACAATCATTACATTTTCGGCAATTTCTTTTTGATTATTTTTTAATGCTGATATGATTTTATCATCTTCTAACTTGTTTTTGCCCCTTGGTGCAGTTCCTTTTATAGGTTGACTGATAATAGTGGTTTTGTTTTTTCTGTAAAAGCGTTCGGGAGAGGCTGACATAACCTCTATATAATTGTATTTAAAATAAGTAGAAAACGGCGCCTTGGTGTTTTTTTTTAAGTTTAAATAAGTATTAATTGCATCTACTTTAACATTGGTTTGATTAAATTGAACACAATAATTGGCTTCATAAATATCGCCATACTGAATTTTTGATTTTAAGACGTCAATATTTTTTTAATAATCCTTTTTTAAGGTTTGTGGTTTTAAGTTAATGTTTTTTGGTGATGTTACATTGGTTGATGATTGATGATTAATTTTTAATTGTTTAAAATCATTAAACGATTCATCTGTTCCAAAATATAAATATTGATTTTGTTTTTTAATAATCACGTGCCTACAAACAAAAAAAACGGCATCAGGAAATTGATGAATATCTTTATTTTTACTTTTTGAATAAGGTAAGATTTGATTTTTAGCATCATAACTAATGTACCCAAATAAATAATCTTTGTGTTTATTTTCAAAATCAATTAAGCCTTGTTGATGATATACTTCTAAACAAATCTCATCTTGTTTGTCCCAACCTAAAATAAAATCGCCATTATTTTTATCTATTAAACAAAACACATTTGGGTTTAAAGATTGAATAATGTCTAACGCATTAAAAGATGGTGATATGTGAAAATATTTTTTCAATTATTTTTATGTAATTTTACAAAGATAAAAGGTTTTAATGTAACCAATGTTACTACGCATATAAAATCGTATAAATATATTTGCCTCAAACTAACTAAAAATTTATGCAACTTTTAAAAAGATACATCCCTTTTTTAAGCTGGATTACAACCTATAATAAATCAATGCTAATGAGTGATACCGTAGCGGGTTTAACCGTTGGTATTATGCTAATCCCTCAAGGTATGGCTTATGCTATGCTTGCAGGTTTACCACCTGAATATGGTTTATATTCTGCCTTAATTCCACAAGTGGTATATGCTTTTTTAGGAACATCTCGTCAGTTAGCTGTTGGGCCGGTTGCTATGGATTCTTTATTGGTGGCATCTATTGTATCTGCCTTAGCAGCCAACCCCGAACATTACATAGATTTAGCCATCACTTTAGCTTTTATGATGGGAGCATTGCAATTTATTTTAGGTGTTTTACGTTTTGGCTTTTTAGTTAATTTTTTATCTAAACCTGTTATTAGTGCCTTTACTTTTGCTGCGGCTTTAATTATTGGTTTAAATCAATTAAAACATTTGGTTGGCATCTCTTTTGACAAAGGTGTAACAACCAACACTATTCAAGATTTAGCTGTTCAAGTAGCAAAGCATATTTCAGATGTTAACTGGGTAACATTAGCAATTGGAATTGCAGGTATCATTATTATTAAGGTCATCAAAAAAGTTAGCAAAAAAACGCCTGCCGCATTGGTGGTTGTAGTATTGGGTATATTGGTTGTTTATTTATTCAGATTAGATTTAAAAGGGGTTAAAATTGTGGCTAACATTCCACAAGGTTTACCTGAATTTGGCTTACCTAACTTTTCTTTTGAAGACTTTAAAGCCTTAATTCCTGCAGCATTTACCATTGCCTTAATTGCGTTTATGGAAGCCATATCGGTTGCAAAAGCCATTGAAGAAAAACATACCGATTATAAAGTAGATGCTAATCAAGAGTTAATAGCGTTGGGAGCAAGTAATTTTGCTGGGTCATTTTTAAAATCTTATCCTGGAACAGGTGGTTTTTCTCGTTCGGCTGTTAGCGACCAAGCCGGAGCTAAAACGGGTGTAGCTGCAATTATTAGTGCTTTACTTATTATGTTTACCCTCTTATTTTTAACCGACTATTTTTGGTATTTACCCAAAGCTTTATTGGGATCAATAATTATGGTGGCTGTTTTTGGTTTAATTGATTTAAAAGTACCTAAAAACTTGTGGAAATTAGATAAAATTGAATTTGTCATCTATGTTATCACTTTTATCTCTACCTTAACCATTGGTATTCAGCAAGGAATTGGAATAGGCGTTTTATTGTCTTTATTATTTATTGTTTACAATGTATCTTACCCCAACATTGTAGTTATGGGAGAAATTAAAGGTACGAATGAATTTAGAAATATAGAACGTTATCCTGAAGCCATTACTGATGTTGACATTTTAATTATTAGGTTAGATGCCAGATTATTTTACGCCAATATGAATGTGTTGAGAGATAAAATTCATCAAGAAATTGTAGATTCAAACAACAGCATTGAATTAGTTATTTTATCGGGTAAAGCCATTAACGGAATTGATGCCAGTTCATTAGAAATGTTAAAAAATCTAATAAAAAGTTTAAATGACTTAGGAATTGAACTTTATTTAACAGGTTTTAAAGGAAAAGTAAGAGATAAAATTAAACAAGCTGGATTAGCAGACAAAGAATTAAAAAACAAGTGCTTTATTTCAGTTAAAAGTGGAATAGATTATTTTAGAAATGAAATGATTGATGAAAAATTTATGGAAAAATTTTAATTGCATACACACTTTAAAATATGATATTTATCACAAAATAAATACTTTATGTAACGTTAGTTACCTTTATTAAATCAAAAGTGTTGTATCTTTGAAAAACAAAAAGTAAAAGCAAATTATTAATTAACTTAATTAAAATTTAAAAATATGAAAATAGAACAAATATTTACAAGCTGTTTAGCAGAAATGGCTTATTATTTACAATCAAATGGTGAGGCAGCAGTTATTGACCCATTAAGAGATATTGAGCCTTATTTAGAAAGACTTGAATATGACAAAGCAGAGTTAAAGTACATTTTTTTAACTCACTTTCATGCTGATTTTGTAGCAGGTCATTTAGATTTAGCTCAAAGAACAGGAGCTAAAATTATTTATGGTCCTGGAGCAAAAGCAGAATTTGAATTATACAATGCTCAAGATGGTGAAGAGTTAAAACTAGGTGATTCAATTTTAAGAGTGTTGCATACTCCTGGGCATACAATGGAATCAATTAGTATTTTATTAATTGATAAACATGGTAAAGAACAATGCTTATTTTCTGGAGATGCTTTATTTATTGGTGATGTTGGTCGTCCAGATTTAGCCATTAAACAAGGAGAGTTGACAGAAGAAGATTTAGCAAGACATTTGTATCAGTCTTTACGCAACAAAATTATGCCTTTACCAGATGAAATAATTGTATATCCAAATCATGGTGCTGGTTCGGCTTGTGGTAAAAACATGAGTAAAGATACTTATGATACATTAGGGCATCAAAAAGAAACCAATTATGCTTTAAGAGCTGATATGACTGAAGATGAGTTTGTAAAAGAAGTATTAACTGGTTTAAACACTCCACCTCAATATTTTCCTAAAAATGCAGGAATGAACAAAGCTGTTGTGTCTGATATTGATACAGTTGTGGCTAGAGGAACAAAAGAATTGACTTTAGAAGAAGCTATAAAATTAGTTGATGAAGGAGCAATTATTTTAGATACCAGACATCAAAATGAATTTGTTAAGGCACATATACCTGGTTCAATATTTATTGGATTAGATGGGCAATATGCTCCTTGGGTGGGTACTTTAATTAAAGACATTGACCAAAAATTTGTAATTGTTGCCGATTTTGGTAGAGAAGAAGAAGCGGTTAGACGTTTAGCTAGAATTGGTTATGATTATGCTCAAGGTTTTATTCCTAATGCCATTGATACTTGGAAAAATGCAGGCAACGAAATAGCTTCAATTGAACAAGTAACACCTCAAGAATTAGAAAAACTATCTGTTGAATCTGACATTAATATTTTAGATGTTAGACGTAAATCTGAATATTTATCAGAACATGTTATTGGAGCAGAAAATCAACCATTAGATACTATATTTTCTAACTTAGATAATTTGATTGATAAAGATAAAACTTACTACACGCATTGCGCAGGTGGTTATCGTTCTGTTATTTTTGAATCTATTGCCAAAAAATATGGTTATCACAACTTAATTGATGTGTCAGAAGGATTTAATGGAATTAAAGAGCATACAAAAATGAATTTATCAGAGTATGTTTGCCCAACCACTTTGCTTTAAACATTAATTAAAAAGACAACAAAAAAGCCCTTGATTATTCAAGGGCTTTTTTTGTTAGTCCGCAAAATTCACCACTATATTATTGCTGTTTAATTAAAACACTGTAAAACAACTTATTAAGGTAATTATTATACAATTTAATAACACCCAAATTTGAGGGAGTTTGAAATTATCTTT
>CAYQRJ010000124.1:0-7484 GCA_964419855.1 uncultured Crocinitomix sp. | reverse complement strand
ATTCGTAATTTGTTATTGAGTTATTCGTAATTCGTTTATTCATAATTCTCTACCCCTGATTGGAGTGGCATCCTTTTGAAAAAGGGTTTTAAAAAATGTTAGCAGTTTAAAGCGACCTAAGAAGCTTTAAAATGCGTTACATTTTGTTAACCGTTTGAAAAAGATATAGCGGAAAGCAGGAAATAGGTTCTGATAATTATTATTAATACACAATTTCTATTTCTTTATTAATTGATTTTAATTGTTTTAAAAACTTTTCTTGATTTTCTGGTGTGATGTAAACTTCATCATATTTATCGTAATGAATAATTAAACCGTTCATTGATAATCCCAATTTTAATCCTACCCACATGGTTTTACCTACTTGAATTTTTCTAATGGTTCTTATTGGTATATTTTTTTTGATTGGACCTGAGGTTATTCTTAACATGGTATTATAAATTTCGTAACTTGTTCCGTACCACAACCACATCATAAACAACATAACCACCATTAACAAACTTATTACCCACCATTTAGATTCAACATTTTCTTTTTGAAAGATGATTAGCATCATTATCATTGAAAACAAAAAATATCCATAAAAAAAGAAAGAAAATAATTTGTCTTTTTTGGCTTCAAATGTTAGAGTTTGCTTAGACATTGAAACTTTAGTTAGTGCATAATTTTTAAATCGCCATTATTGATGCTTTTTAGGAATTTACTCCAGGCAAAAGGATTAAGTAAATTGTTAGGTGGTAATTGACGTTGATAATACACTTGGTTTAAAATTTGGTAAGATTGATATTTATAAGCCAAACTGGCGTCACTACCTACATTTGAATAAACAAAGGCCATTTCTTGGGGCGATAATCTTGCCTTGGCTCTGTTAATGGCATCATTATCAATTTCTAAATTTAAAAACGCATCAGCAAATTGGTCTTTACTTGGCCAAGGATAGACTTCAACCACATTAGACATTAAAGAATCACTCTCTAACACAGTTACAATACTTAAACTATTAGTGGTGTCGGTATTTGGCACAATGTAATATTTTGGTTTAAATCCTATAAAAGAAAACTGCAAAGTATCTCCTGGATGAACTACAAATGCAAAATACCCAAAATAATCACAAATTACGCCCCGTTTAGTATGGGTATCAAAAACGGCAGTATAAGGTAAACGCTTCATACTATCGGAAACCACAATACCTGTTAATTGAACATATTTTAAAGTGTCTTTTTTTTGTTGTGTTGAATTTTGAGCCATTACATTTGACTGAACCCCTAGTATTAATAAGAATAGAAACAATAATTTATAAAAATTCATAATACAAATATCGGTATTATTTTAAAGTTAAAAAATTTTTTAACAATATTTATATTATAAACCGTATCTGTAAAATTTGACTAATCATAGCTTTTTATTATCTTTGCACGAATTTTATTTGTAATTAAATTCAATCATGGCTATAAACAACTTATCGGAAATTAAAGTAGGCTTAACTTATGATGATGTTTTATTAGTGCCCCGTTACTCGGAAGTGCTACCCAAAGATGTATCTTTAAAAACAAAATTTACAAGAAACATTACACTAAACACCCCCATTATTTCGGCTGCAATGGATACGGTTACTGAATCTAATTTAGCCATTGCCATTGCTCAACAGGGTGGCATTGGTGTGATTCATAAAAACATGAGCATTGCCCAACAAGCATTAGAAGTAAGAAAAGTAAAACGTTCGGAAAGCGGGATGATTTTAGACCCCATTACTGTAAAATCTAATGCCTTAGTTGGTGAGGTTTTAAAGTTAATGGCTGAAAATAAAATTGGAGGTATTCCTGTTATTGATGATGAGTTTTATTTAAAAGGTATTGTTACTAACAGAGATTTAAGGTTTGTTAAAGAACATGAATTGCCTATTAAAGACATTATGACCTCTGAAAACATTATTACCACTAATGAGGGAACCGATTTAAGTGAAGCCGAGCAAATTTTACAAGAATATAAAATTGAAAAATTACCCGTAGTTGATGCTAACAACAAGTTAATAGGATTAATTACTTACAGAGACATTATTAAAGTAAAAAAACACCCAAATTCTTGTAAAGATAAGTTTGGACGTTTAAGAGTGGCAGCAGCTGTTGGTGTTACTAATGACACCATTGAAAGGGTTACTGCTTTAGTAGATGCAGGTGTAGATGCCATTGTGATTGATACCGCTCACGGTCACACAAAAGGAGTGGTTGATAAATTAAAAGGCGTTAAAAATAAATTTCCACAACTTGATGTGGTTGTTGGGAATATTGCTACTGCTGATGCAGCTAAATATTTAGTAGATGCAGGAGCTGATGCAGTTAAAGTTGGTATTGGACCAGGTTCTATTTGTACTACAAGAATTATTGCTGGTGTTGGTGTTCCTCAGCTTAGTGCAGTAAATGATGTGGCAAATGCCATTGAAGGAAGCGGTGTACCTTTAATTGCTGATGGCGGAATAAGATATACAGGTGATTTTGTTAAAGCCATTGCTGCTGGTGCAGATTCTATTATGGTGGGTTCTATGTTTGCAGGAACTAAAGAATCTCCAGGTGAAACCATCATTTATCAAGGACGAAAATTTAAAACCTACAGAGGAATGGGGTCTTTAGAAGCCATGGAAAAAGGTTCAAAAGACCGTTATTTTCAAGATACCGAAAACGATAATAAAAAATTAGTACCTGAGGGTATTTCTGGACGTGTACCTTACAAAGGTAATTTGGATGAGGTAATTCATCAAATTTTAGGAGGAATAAGAGCTGGTATGGGCTATTGTGGTTCTAAAGATATTGCCACTCAAAAAAATGCGCCTTTTGTTAAAATTTCTCCTGCGGGAATGAAAGAAAGTCATCCGCATGACGTTACCATTACAAGAGAAGCACCTAATTACAGTTTAAAATAATAACCTAACTATTAAAATTAATAAATTATGAAATCGATAAAACTACTATTACTAACTTTGGGATTAACATTTGGAGCTTTTGCCCAAACAGATGACCCTGTTGTTTTAACCATTGATGGAGACAATTATCATTTGTCGGAGTTTGTTTATATCTATACTAAAAATAATAAAGATGCGTCTTTTAAAAAGAAAGATTTAAACGAGTATATGGATTTATTCATTGATTACAAATTAAAAGTTAAAGAGGCAAAAAGATTAGGTTATGATACCATTCCACAATTAAGAAACGAATTGGCTCAGTACCGTAAACAATTGGCTCAACCTTATTTAATTGATAAAGATAAAAATGAAGCCTTGGTTAAAGAAGCGTATGACAGAACTAAAAATGAAGTTAAAGCCAGTCATATATTAATAAGAATACCAAAAAACGCCTCTCCTGAAGATACTTTAAAGGCCTATAATAAAATCATGTCTATTAGAAAAAGAGTAGTTGAAGGTGGTGAAAATTTTAATGAATTGGCTAAAACTTTATCAGAAGACCCTTCAGCTAAAACTAATGGTGGAGATTTAGGATATTTTACTGCTTTGCAAATGGTTTATCCTTTTGAAGATGCTGCTTTTAAAACTCCAGTTGGTCAAGTTTCAATGCCCATTAGAACACAATTTGGTTATCACATCATTTATGTTAATGACAAAAGACCAGCAAAGGGACAAATTGAAACTGAACACATTATGATTGTTTCTAACGACAAAATGTCTAAAGAAGAGCAGGATAAAGCCAAAACAAAAATATACGAAATTTATGACTTGCTTAAAAATGGCGAAAATTTTGAAGATTTAGCAAAAAAATACTCTGACGACAAACAATCGGCAGTTAAAGGAGGATTATTACCTATGTTTGGTGCTGGTTCTAGACAAAGAATGGTGCCTGAATTTGAAGAAGCTGCCTTTGCATTAAAAAATGATGGAGATTATTCTGAACCTGTAAAAACCGCTTATGGTTGGCACATTATTAAAAGGGTTAAATTACAACCCATTCCACCTTATGATAAAATGCACAAAGAGCTGCAAATGAAAGTTGAACGAGATGTTAGATCGGAAGTGTCTAAACAATCTTACATCAACACTTTAAAAAAAGAATATAACTTTACTGAAAATAAAGAATTATTAAATGGCTTAGCCTCTGCACTCAATCAAAATGTATTTGCAGGTAGATGGAATATGCCTAAAAAAATTGGAGGTGGAAATAAAACATTATTTAGCTTTGCTGATGTAAACAAATCTTTAAACGATTTTGCTAAATACATTTACAACTCGCAAAGACGTATAAAACCCACAAGTATTGATGAATTTATTAATAAAAAATATACTGAATTTGTTAACGGAACTGTTTTGGAGTATGAAGACACTCAACTTGAAAAAAAATATCCAAAATTTAAAACTCAAATGCAAGAATATCAAGATGGTATTTTGATTTTTGAAATTATGCAAAAACAAATTTGGAACAAAGCCAGTCAAGATTCTGCTGGGTTAAGAAATTATTATGAAACCCATAAAAGCGAATTTATGTATCCTGTAAGATACAAAGGTACACTTTACACTTGTAATGATAAAGAAACAGCAAGTAAAGTATATGCTATGCTTAATGCCGGAGAAAAAGCAGAAGATATAATAAAAAAAATAAATGCTGATTCTGAATTAAATTTGAAATATAAAACGGCTACTTTTAATTCTAAAACAACTCAAGAGTTTATTATTATTAAAAAGAAATTATTTAGTAAAAAAACTAAGAAAAAATACAAAACTTTTAAATTAGGTATTAATAAACCTTATAAAAATGGAGATTCATACTACATTATGGTTGCTGATAAAATTTTACAACCTGAACAACGAAAATTTGAAGATTCTAAAGGTTTAGTTACAGCTGCTTATCAAGATGAAATTCAGAAAGAATGGCTAGCCGAATTAAGAAACAAAGCAGACATTAAAATTGATAAAAAAGTTTTATACTCAGCTAAAAAATATCATCAAGCACATCAATAAATAATAAATTGTGTTAAAAAAGGTCAAGCAACTTAACGTTTTGTTAGTTTTTGCTTGACCTTTTTCTATCTTTGAACCTTATGAATAAAATTCTGTTTTTTTCTGCATTAATTTTTCTACTAAATGCTTGCTCAAATAAGCAAAAAGGAGAAGTTATTGCGAAAGTATATGATACAGAATTGAGAACATCAGACATTAGTTTTTTATTCAAAAATAAAAACCTTTCTATTGACGACAGTTCTAAATTGGCTAAAAACTACATTGATAATTGGGTAGAAGAACAAATTTTACTTCATCAACCAACAGTACAAAATATAGATTTAGATGCTATAAACGATAAGGCAAATCATTATAAAAATATTTTAATTATTAATCAATTAGAAAACAACTACGTCAACAATCACCTAGACACAACTGTTACAGATAATGAATACATTATGTATTACAAAGATCATAAAGATGATTTTCAGTTAAACGATTATTTGGTTAAAATTTTATACTTAAAAATACCCATTGATGCGCCCGACATTCCTAACCTTGAAAAATGGTATAAATTAAGACACCCAACTGACATAGTAGAAATTCAGAATTACGCACAACTTTATGCCTCTAATTTTTATTATGACACATTAAATTGGATTTATTTTGACGATTTAACAAAAGAAATTCCGTTAAAAGATTTTAATAAAGACCGATTTATTACCCGTAAATCTAAAACCATTATTGATGAAAATGATTACCTTTATTTTTTAAATGTAATTGATTATAAATTAAAAAATACAACCTCACCATTAGAGTTTGAAAAAAACAACATTAAACAACGCATTCTTAACACAAGAGTAAAACAATTAAAAGAAGCGTTTAAAAAACAAAATATTGAAAAAGCATATAATGAAAAAGCAGTTGAAATTTATTAAAACACTAGTTTTATCTATAGTATTTACAAGTTTATCTTTTGCAGGTAAAGCACAAGTTATAGATAAAATTGTGGCACAAGTTGGTGATGAAATTATTCTTTTATCTGACATTCAATCTCAAAAAATACAAATGATTTCGGAGGGGATGAATGTGAGCAACACTACTGATTGTCAAATTTTGGAAGAAATGTTATACCAAAAATTATTGGTTAACCAAGCTATTATTGATAGTGTTGAAGTGTCTGACGATATGGTTAATGCCGAAATGGAACAACGTATAAGATATTTTGAAGAACAAATTGGAGGAAGAGATAAGCTAGAAGAGTTTTACGGTAAATCAGTGGCAAAAATTAAAGCGGAATTTTTTGGTTTGATTAAAAAAAGAATTCTTGCCGAAAAAATGGAAGAAAAAATAACTGAAAATTTAATTGTAACCCCTAGTGATGTTAAAGCATTTTATAATATGCTACCAAAGGACAGTATTCCCTACATCAATTCAAAAATATCTGTTGCGCATATTGTTAAATATCCTGTTATTACTGATGCGGATAAACTCAAAGCTAAAACCAAGTTAGAAATGTATAGAGAAGACATTGTTTCTGGCAAAAAGAAATTTCAAACCATAGCCATTTCTTATTCAGATGATCCTGGCAGTAGTGTTAAAGGTGGTGATTTAGGTTGGCAAACAAAAGGAACTATGGTGCCTGAGTTTGAAGCCGCTTTATTTGAATTAAAACCTAACGAAATATCAGAAGTTTTTGAAACGCAGTATGGTTATCATATCATTCAAATGATTGAACGTAGAGGAAATAATTATCATGTAAGACACATTTTAATTTCGGCAAAAGCATCTTATACAGCTTTAGATAAAGCTATTGACGATATAGAAAAAATATACAATGATGTGAAATCGGGAAAAATATCTTTTGATGAAGCTGCCAAACGCTTTAGTGATGATGATAAATCTAAATTGAGTGGTGGTAAAATTGTTAATCCCTACACTGGAGATTATTATTGGGATTTACAAAATATTAATGAAATTGACCCTCAAATGTACAGAATTATTGATGGTTTAAGAGTTGGTGATTTATCTAAACCTTCAAGGTACATTAATATGTATGAGCAAAAAGAAGGCGTTAGATTTGTAAAACTACTGGGCAAAACTAAACCTCATTTGGCTAATTTAACAGATGATTATCAACTCATAAAAAACGCTTGTACTGAGCATAAAAAACAAGAAATTATTAATAAATGGATTACTGATAGAATTAAAACTACCTATATTAAAATAGACAAAGACTACTACACTTGCCAATTTAATTTTGATTGGATTAAATCATAACTATTCTTTTATTTTTTTTAACGGTTGGCTAAACTGCGTTTTAATGCTGTTTAGGTTTTGTTATGAGCTTTTTATTCTACTATAAACGTATAAGTAAATTTATCTAATTCGCTTGAATAAGGTTCTGTTAAATTTTGAAGCAAAACATCTCTGTTAGTATTATAACTTCCATCACTTTGTTCGTTAACCTCATAATATATTTGACTTAGTACTTCTTTACATTTAGTATCTGTCAAATTTACATCAAATTCACTATCATGAACGT
>CAYQRJ010000123.1:0-7534 GCA_964419855.1 uncultured Crocinitomix sp. | reverse complement strand
AGGATATATTGAAAATTTTATGTATATGACATGGTGGATGCCAACTGAAGAGTTTGAAGTTGATCCTGTTGTAGCTAGTGCCTTAAATAAATTATTAATTTTACATGCCGACCACGAACAAAATTGTTCTGCTTCAACTGTTAGAATTGTAGGTTCTTCTCAAGCTAATTTATATGCATCAATTTCAGCTGGTGTTTCAGCGCTTTGGGGTCCTTTACATGGTGGAGCAAATCAAGCCGTTATTGAAATGTTAGAAGCTATTGAAGCTGATGGTGGTGACGTTGATAAATGGATAGCTAAAGCTAAAGATAAATCTGACCCATTTAGATTAATGGGATTTGGACATAGAGTATATAAAAACTTTGACCCTAGAGCATTAATCATTAAAAAAGCTGCAGATGATGTGTTAGCAAAACTTGGTGTAGTTGACCCTACATTAGATATTGCTAAAAAATTAGAAAAAGTAGCTTTAGAAGATGAATATTTTAAATCAAGAGGATTATATCCTAATGTTGATTTCTATTCTGGTATTATTTATAGAGCCATTGGTATTCCAACAGAAATGTTTACTGTAATGTTTGCTCTAGGTCGTTTACCTGGTTGGATTGCTCAATGGAAAGAAATGCTTGATAATGGTGACCCAATTGGAAGACCAAGACAAGTTTATGTGGGTAAAAACGAAAGAGATTATATTCCAATGGACGAAAGATAATTAAATTACTTGTAGATAGATTTTAAAAGCCTCAATTAATGAGGCTTTTTTATTTTTTGACTTTTCTCATTTTTTAAGATGATTTATGTCATATTTTTTTGTGTTGTTTTGAATTAAGTTTGAAACCTAACTAAAAAATAATGAATTATGACAACAGAAAAAAATGAAGAGTTAACAGGGATAAAATTTATTGATAATATCTTTTTTGATCCTAACATTAATAGATATGGCATTATATCAATGCTTTTGTTGGTAGTTGGAATTTTAGCTGGAATAGCTGTAGGGTCTGGTGCAATGCACTCAACCATAGAGTTAATCTTTTTGGCACTTACAACCATGGCCGCTTTATCTATGATTTTGGCAGTTGCTCCTATGAAATATATTGTATATACTAGTATTATTGCGGTAGCGGTGGATTTAATAATCTTAATTATTAATTTTTTTATGTAGAATTAATAATTAACATAAAAAAAAGCTACTCAATTTGAGTAGCTTTTTTTTGTTTGTATTTTTTATCTTATTCTTCAATAACAGTTACGCCTGGATATTTACTTTTAACAAAAACAAATTTGCTATCAGGAATGGTTGTATTGGTTGTCATTTTGGTTAAGGCATATTTCATGTGAACGCCATCTTTACCTTTAATGTGAGCATAAACCACTTGGTTTTTTGCTTTATCAATTCTTAAAATAATGGTGTGATACTTACTTCCCTTTTTGTCCTTTGGATATAAATAAATTTCGTGTACTTGCTTACCTGCATAAGTCATTTCTTTATTGTACTTATAAGTAAATCCTTTTTCCCAAATAGTAAGTAATTCAGATGGTTGTACTATATCATCATCATCTGCATCTTCAATATCGGTTACATAACATTCATTATCATCTTTAATGTAGGTCCATACTTTTTGTCCATTACAAAATATGGTTTGGTCTGGTAAAGATACATAATATTTATCTCCTTTCATATAGGCCTTACCTTTTTGTTTTATTGGAGATTGATCAGGGGCGTTAATGGTTAAAGAAAAATCAACAATAACAGTTTTGTAGGTTTTAGTTACTTTACTTACTTTGTCTAAAATGGCTTTTGCTTTTGTGTCTGTTTGAGCGGTAACACTTAGTGTTGTTAATCCAATCAATAATAGTCCAAATATCTTTTTCATAATTTTTTAGTTTTAATATTTTGAGTTATCTTGGTCAATACGATAACTGTGCCAAAGTTAATAAGTTGATTTGTAATATTGTTAATTAGTTGTTAAGATTTTTATCAGTTTAATTTTTTCTCATCTAAATTTGACAAAAATTGGTCTAATGCTACTAAGTCAGGAATAAGAACTTCACGTGGTTTACTACCCCTTGATTGACCTAACATACCAAGTATTTCCATTTGGTCAACAATTCTGCCAGCACGGTTGTAACCAATTTTTAGTTTCCGTTGTAATAATGAGGCAGACCCTTGTTGGTGTGTTACAATAATTTGGGCTGCTTCTTCAAATAATGAATCTCTTTCGTCCATATCATCAATTGATAACCCACTATCATCTCCTTCGCCAACGTATTCAGGTAGTTCTAAAGCGGTAGGGTAAGCGCGTTGTTCTCCAATAAAATTACAAATGTCTTCAACTTCTGGCGTATCAACAAAGGCGCATTGTAAACGAGTAATTTCATTTCCAAAAGAAATCAACATATCACCACGTCCTATTAATTGCTCAGCTCCTGTGGTGTCAAGAATGGTTTTAGAATCTATACCTGACGACACTTTAAAAGCTACCCTAGCAGGAAAGTTGGCTTTTATCATACCAGTAATAACGTTTACAGATGGTCTTTGAGTGGCAACTATTAAATGAATACCAATGGCACGAGCTAATTGAGCCAGTCTAGCAATAGGGTGTTCAATTTCCTTTCCTGCAGTCATGATTAAATCGGCAAATTCATCAATAACAACAACAATATAAGGTAAAAATCTATGTCCTTTTTCTGGGTTTAATTTACGGCTTATAAACTTGGCATTATACTCTTTTAAATTTCTAACATGAGCAGCTTTTAATAACTCATACCTTGTATCCATTTCAATACACAAAGAGTTCATGGTGTTGACTACTTTGTCTGTGTCGGTGATAATGGCTTCTTCAGTATCGGGTAATTTGGCTAAAAAGTGGCGTTCAATTTTATTATACAAGGTCAGTTCAACTTTTTTAGGGTCAACCATTACAAACTTTACTTGTGCAGGGTGTTTTTTATATAAAATAGACACCAAAATGGCATTTAACCCAACCGATTTACCTTGACCAGTAGCACCAGCAACCAATAAGTGAGGTGCTTTAGCTAAATCAAAAATAAAAGTTTCATTCGATATGGTTTTTCCCATAACAATAGGAAGTTCCATATCGGTATTTTGAAATTTTTCTGAAGCAATCATGGTTCGCATGGCTACCATGTCGGGTTTTGAGTTTGGGACTTCAATACCTATTGTTCCTTTGCCCGGAATTGGAGCAATAATTCTAATACCATGAGCCGCTAAACTCAATGCTATGTCATCTGCCAAGTTTTTAATTTTAGAAATTCTGATGCCTGGCGCTGGAACTATTTCGTACAGGGTGACAGTTGGTCCAACGGTGGCTTTAATTTTAGATATTTCTATTTTATAATGCCCTAAAACTTCAACAATTCGGTCTTTATTTTTCTCTAATTCTTCTTTATTAATACTTAATGTGTGTCCACCGTAATCATTTAATAAATCTATAGTTGGAATTTGGTAATTGGCTAAATCTAATTTAGGATCGTATTCTCCAAATTCTTTTACTTTGTCATCTACGTCAGAATCATCTAATACCTCATCTTCTTTTATTTCAATTTCTAATTCTTTATCATCTTCAAGATTTTCTTCTTTTTCTGTATTTTGATTCAAATCACCTTCATTTTCAATTTCCATTGACAAAGATGAGTTAATGTTATCTTTTTGAGGCTTAATGTCTAAAGAGTCAGAAAAATCAACCGTTTCACTAACGTTTTCTTCTTTAATATCATCATCTTTAATGGTGTTTATGGCAATAATGTCTGTAAAACCATCTGTATTTGTTTTAGATGATTTTTCTTTATTGTTTATATTCTTGGCTTGACCAGATATTTTTTTGAATAATAATTCAAAGTCAGGGTTAAAAAGCACAACAATAGCTATAAAAGTAATAACCAACAAAAATAAAAATGCACCAAATACCCCAACGGTTGTTTTAAGCCATTGATTGAACTGATAACCAAACTCTCCGCCAAACGGAAAAGAGTTGGCATAGGTAATGAAGCCTAAAATTAAAGAAATAACAACTAAACCAACAACTGAAGCCGCAATGGTCTTTTTTAAAGGTAATAATTTGAATTTAGTTAATAAATAAATGCCTAATACAATAAATACAAAAGGGAAAATAAAAGAGGCTAAGCCAAACCATTCGTATATAAATAGATGAGATAGCCAAGCACCAAGTTTTCCTAAATGATTATCAATTACTACGTCAGTATCAGAAAAAACAAAGTCTATAAATCCTTTATTAATCACTTTATCCTGATCTTGTTTCCAAGTAAAAAAGTAAGATATAAAAGACAAAGTTTGGTATAAAGCCATCAATAAAAATATAGCTCCAGTACTTAAACGTAGTCTTTTATTATCATCATTAAATAATGATGTAATAGGTTTTAAAAAATTAACCTTTTTTTTAGGGGTTGTTGTTTTTCTTTTTTTAGCTTTTTTAGCCATCCTTTTTATTTTCGTCTTTGCGTTAATTTTCAAAGATATTTAATATAGTTAAAGGTTTGTTAATGGTTACAGAAATTGTATTAACACTAATGTGTTAGTATAATTTATGTGGTAGATATGTGTACAAAAAAAGACTGTTATTAAAAAATAACAGTCTTTTTATATTCTTTTGAATTTTCTAATTATTCAGAAACTTCCTTTTTTTCTTCTTTTGGTAAAAGAACTTTTCGTGATAATTTAAACTTTTTAGTTTTTGGATCACGTCCAATCACTTTAAATTTAAGTACATCACCTTCTTTACAAACGTCTTCTACTTTTTCAACTCTTCTGTTTTCTAATTCAGAGATATGAATTAAACCATCTGTACCTGGAAGTATTTCAACAAAACAACCATAAGATTGAACTGATTTTACTTTACCTTCATAAATTTCGCCTACCTCAACTGTTGGAGGGAAAGCAATTAATTTAATTCGTTTTACGGCTTCATCCATACTTTCTTGGTTGTCAGCTAAAATCTGAACAGCTCCTTCACCACCTTCAATTTCTTCAATGGTTATGGTCGCTCCAGTTTCTTTTTGAATTTCTTGTATAATTTTTCCTCCAGGACCAATAATGGCTCCAATGGCATCATTTGGCACATTAAATCCAACAATTCTAGGGGCATGAGGCTTCATTTCTGGTCTTGGTTCAGAAATGGTTTTCATCATTTCACCTAAAATGTGTGCTCTACCTGCTTTAGCTTGTTTTAAAGCTTGAATTAGTACTTCATAAGGTAAACCATCAACTTTAATGTCCATTTGACAAGCTGTTATTCCTTCTGATGTACCAGTTACTTTAAAATCCATATCTCCTAAATGATCTTCATCTCCTAAAATATCAGATAAAACGGCGAAATTATTACCATCTGTAATTAATCCCATTGCAATTCCAGATACTGGTCTTTTCATTTTAATACCTCCATCTAATAAAGATAATGTTCCAGCACAAACTGTTGCCATTGAAGATGATCCGTTTGATTCTAATATTTCAGATACTAAACGAATAGTGTATGGATTTTCATCTCCTTGAGGTAACATATTTTTTAATGCTCTTAAAGCTAAATTACCATGTCCAATTTCACGTCTTGAAACGCCTCTAATTGGTCTTGCTTCTCCTGTTGAAAATGGAGGGAAATTATAATGCAACATGAATTTTTCATATCTTTTTTCAGTTGCATTGTCTATCATTTGTTCATCTAATTTACCACCAAGTGTTAATGTAGTTAAAGATTGAGTTTCACCTCTAGTAAACACAGCAGAACCATGAGCCATAGGAATGTAATCCACTTCTGACCATATTGGACGAATTTCATCAAATTGACGTCCGTCTAATCTGATTTTCTCATTTAAAATTACATCACGTACTGCTTCTTTCATTGAGTCTTTAAAGTAAACACTAATAAAAGCTTCTTCTTTTTCTAACTCTTCTTCTGTTAATGAGTCAATGTAATCTTGTTTAATTTGTCCAAATAATTCTGAACGTTTTTCTTTAGAAGGAATACCTTGACGGGCTACTTCTTTACATTTATCATAAGTTGCAGCTTTTATTTTAGCTTTAATGTCTTCATCATGAGTTTCATGCGAATATTCTCTTTTAGTTTGTGCTTTTTCTACTTCACTAGCTAAGTCTAACTGAAATTGACATTGTTTTTTAATGGCATCATGAGCAACTTTAATAATGTCAACCAATTCTTCTTCCGATATTTCGTGCATTTCGCCTTCTAACATCACAATGTTTTCAGCAGTACCTGCAATCATTACATCAATATCAGATTTTTCAAATTGTTCATAAGTAGGGTTAATTATTAATTGACCATCAACTCTGCCAACTCTTACTTCAGACATAGGACCGTTAAATGGTAAGTCTGAAACAGCTATACAAGCAGAAGCAGCAAATCCTGCTAAAGAATCTGGCATATTTACACCATCAAAAGAGATTAACTGCATCATTAATTGAGTGTCTGCATGATAATCGTCTGGGAAAAGAGGTCTTAACGCTCTATCCACTAAACGCATTACTAAAATTTCATCATCAGATGGTCTAGCTTCACGTTTTAAATAACCACCAGGAATTTTTCCGTTAGCGGCAAATTTTTCTCTGTAGTCAACAGTTAAAGGTAAAAAATCTACGCCTTCTTTAGCTTCTTTATTAGAAACTACTGTGGCTAAAATCATGGTTCCACCTGCTTTAACTACTACCGATCCATCAGCTTGTTTGGCTAATTTACCAGTTTCAACCGAAATCTCAGTTCCATTACCAAGATTGATTGTTTTTGTTATTACTTTCATACTTTGTTTGTTTTTGAGTTGGGGCATCTTACTTGTCGGTTTTTCCGACTCCAACTCGGTATTTATGTTTATTAATTACTATTTTATTTCAATAAAAAGGGCAAATGAATTCCTTCAATTGCCCCCCGTATTAAATATGTTGTAAAGTTTCGATTATCTTCTTAAACCTAATTCTTTAACTATCGCTCTATATCTATTGATATCTTTTTTAGTTAAATAGTCAAGTAAATCTCTACGTTTACCTACCATTAACTGTAGCGCTCTTTGTGTACCGAAATCTTTTCGGTTTTTCTTTAAATGCTCAGTTAAATGAGCAATTCTGTACGTAAATAAGGCAATTTGCCCTTCTGCACTTCCGGTATCATTTTTACCTTTTCCGTACTTTGCAAAAATTTCTTGTTTTTTTTCTGTTGTTAAATACATTCCAATATTTTTTTAAATGATTATTATGTAATTCGGGTGCAAAGATAAACATTTATTTTGATTTACAATTTTTTATCTCTAAAATTTGAGGTGATTTATCAATCCCGTCCTAAACGTTTTTTAAAATAATACCTAAAGTCTTGATTTTATTTAAAATTTAAGGTATTTGTTATTATTAGGGGAATTGTATCAATTAGTCGGTTCTTCTCCTGTTGATGGACAGGAAGTAAATTTATTTTTTTGAATAAAAAAATAACGATTGTATCAAAATGTCAGTTCTCCACCTATTGGCGGACAGGGAGTGATTTTTATTTTTTTGGATAAA
>CAYQRJ010000122.1:0-7600 GCA_964419855.1 uncultured Crocinitomix sp. | reverse complement strand
AAATACTTCTTTGGCTGAGTGATTTTTAGAGTTTACTGCTTTGTGCAACGGTTACCATTGTTAGCAAATCGAATTTATTATTCATATTTTTTTATTAATCCAAAATCAAAAGGTGTCCAATAACAAGATTTCAATCCGCTTTCTTTAAATCCTTTATTTACCCAACTATTACAAGTATTAAAACAAGAATAACTTCCTTTAGATTTATAAAATTCATCCATTGAGGAATAACCTTTGTTTTCAAGAATTATTTTCTCACCATTTTCATTTACCTCAAATGTGTTAAGTAAATAACTATTCAGTTTTTTCAATTCAGATTCATTTACTTTTATTTCAATCCAATCCGAACGTTTTTGTCTATAACGAGTTATGTGTATTAATGTTGAACTTTTCAAAAACATTGCACTAAAAGCATTGCTAAAAGTCAAGTCTCCCCACGTTGGTGTATTTATATAGAAGTTTTCATCTCCCCAACCAAAAGATAAATACTTTTCATTTCTATTGTATTTTATTCCAGATAATACTAAACTATCAACATTTTCAATTGGAATCACAATATCTAAATGAACTCCATTTGTATTTAAATATATCAGTTTTTCAGAATTTTCATTACTCACTATTCTGTCAACTGTTATTGAAGATAGAATTAAAGCAATAATTATATATGTTATTGGAATTAGCAGAAAATATAAAATCCATTTAATTATTTTCTTTCCTATTTTCATACAGTTTGGCTCATATGTTTGCTAACATCTAAATAACGGTATTACCTTTATATCTTTTTTATAGCAAATATAATAATTATTTTAAAATAAAAAATTTTTTAGATTTTAGTTTGTTTAATACCCAAAAATCTTTTCTAATTCGGCTTCAAGTTGTGGTCCTCTTAATTTAACGGCAATAATGTTTCCATTTTTATCTACCAATACCGTAAATGGGATTCCTCTTACGCCATAATCTCTTGCTGCTTGATTGTTAAACCCATTTAATTCACTCCCATGATTAGGCCAAATTAAACCATCTTGCTTAATGGCAGCTTCCCAACGGGCTTTTTGCCCTGGTTTGTCAAAGGATATAGACAAAACTGTAAATCCATCTTTATGATATTTATTGTATGCTTTTACCACATTAGGATTTTCTCTACGACATGGTCCGCACCAGCTTGCCCAAAAATCAATTAATACTACCTGCCCTTTTAAATCGGAAAGTTTAATTGGTTTACCATCTAAACCAGGTACAACAATTTCGGGAGCTGGTTTTCCAACAGCCAAATGGTTTTGTTGTTCTTTTTGTTGTTTTAATTGAATCATTTGTCGTCCTAAATTATTAATAGTAGGCGACTCTGGAAAACTTTTTTGAAGTTGAGTAACCACTTGAGAGAATAAATTAAATTCGTTATCTTTATTAATGGCAGATAAAGCGGCTAACAATGCTGGAGAATTGGTATTGTATTGAATATAATTATTTCTGAAAGCATAAAATGGTTGAGCTTCTTTTTGAAAAACAGCATTAACCTCTTTTTCTTTAGATTTATCTTTTAAATATACATTTCTTAAAGAGTCTTCAATTCTTTTAAAAGGTACATATTTTTGATAAAATTCTTTCATTTGTTCCGATTCTGGAGAGCCTACAATATTACAGATGTTTAGCATATCTTTTGCATCTGTATATATTTTTATAGAATCATTACCTTTTAAAACTAAATTTATGCCTTGCCCATTATTTAGTTTTAAATAAAAATAATCTTTAAACGGAATTGTAAAATCGGCAATAAATTCACCTTTATTATTAGTGGTAATTGTTGTATGTGGTACTCTGCCCTGCCCTATGTTATTATTCATTAAATAAATAGGAGAATTAGGGTATCCGCTTACCAACCCCTCAAGGTGAACCATAAATATTTTACTATTGTTTGTTAATGGTAATTGTGCAAATGCAGATATACCTAATAATAATGTAAAAATTAAACCGATTTTTTTCATAAAGCTAAATTATTTTGATAACACCTCTTGCAACTTTTGTTCCAATTCGGCTCCTCTTAAATTAGAAGCAATTATATTTCCTTCTTTATCAATTAAAAAAGAAGCTGGAATTGAGTTAACCCCATAAGGTTGAATTGCAGGAGATTCCCATCCTTGTAAATCAGAGACGTGATAAGACCACGAAAGGTTGTCTGCTTTAATGGCTTGTTTCCATGCTTCTTTATCTGTGTCTAATGAAACTGAAAAGACTGTAAACCCTTTATCTTTAAATTTATTGTAAGCTGCCACTACATTTGGATTTTCGGCTCTACAAGGTTTACACCAAGATGCCCAAAAATCTAACAACACTACTTGTCCTCTTAAATCTGACAATTTAATGGTTTTACCTTCTGGATTTTGTAGCTCAATATCTGGTGCTTGTTGTTGTGATTGACCATCTTGCATAGCTGCTTGTTGCTTCATCATTTCAATTTGATATCTGATATTTTGCTCATCTTGCGATATCATATCAGGATATTCTGAATAAGGATATTTTTCTTTCATTGCTTTAGCTACTTTAGAAAAGTAATCTAAGTCCGATATATCATATCCATCTAATCCAGTTGAGGGATAAAATTCTCTTAACATTAACCAAGAGGCAGGAGATTCAGGTTTTTCATCTATATAATCTTTAGCATAAAGTCTGGTTTTAGCATTTAGTTTATCTAATTCATCTATTAATGATTTCATTGCTAAGGTATCATTGACATCAGCTGCTTGTTGTAATTCACCATATATTTTTGATTTATCCTCAAAAAAAGTATAGCTGTAATCTTGATAATCTTTAGCGTCATTAGAAATTTCAGACCCTGTAATAACAGCATTTTGAGCAAATTCTGGCAAACTTCCGCTTACATCCACATCTTTAGAATCTTCATCTAAAAATAAAATAACAGGCATTTCACCTTCTTTATCAATCATTAAAGCATAGTATTTTAATTTTTTTGTATCCGTTTCTAACAAAAAGTTTCCTTCTTCATCAATTTCGGTTGAATCAATAATCACTTCATTTTGACCGTCAAAAGAAAATAAAATGACTTTTTCTCCGTCTGCCCCCTCTACTTTTCCTGTAATATATCTCCCCTCAATATCATCATCAGACGGACGATTTTTACAACTTACAAATGCAGCTGTTATTAATAATGTAATTAGTGCTAAATTTAGTATTCTTTTCATTTTATTTTTTATTTTATTATTTGATTTATTAATTGACTGGCTGTTTTAGGGTCAGCTTTCCCTTTAGATTTTTTCATTAATTGTCCCATAAAAAAGCCCATCAGTTTTTTTTCTCCGTTTTTAAAACGCTCTGTTTCGTCAGGGTTTTCGGACATAATTTCTTTAACATATTGAGCCAAACTATCTGTATCAGATTCTTGTATCCAATTATTTTCCTCAGCTATTTGCTGAGGCGATTTGTCATTTTCTTTTAACATAGCCGGAAACACTTTTTGACTAGCTAAATTGTTAGACACCTTGCCTTCTTCAATCAGTTTAATTAAATTGGCTATTTGTTTGGCAGAAATTGGGAACTCCTTTATAGTTATGGCGTATTTATTAAGGTAAGATTTAACATCACCCATTAACCAATTGACAGCAGCTTTATAATTTTTAGTATAACTAATGATGTCTTCATAATATAGCGCTATATCTTTATTATCAGTTAAATTTCTTGCATCATATTCTGACAAACCTAAATCTTTGGTATATTTTTTAAACAAATAATTAGGTAGTGGTGGCATTTCTGCTTTAATTCTATCTTTATGCTCTTGGGTTACTTTAATGGGTTGTAAATCGGGTTCTGGAAAATAGCGATAATCATTGGCTGCTTCTTTGGTACGCATAGGCGTAGTAATATTTTTTAAAGCATCATAATTTCTGGTTTCTTGAGTTATGGTTTCTCCATTTTCAAGGGCTATAATTTGGCGTGTAATTTCGTGTTCAATGGCATTTTTTACATTTCGGATGGAGTTCATATTTTTAACCTCCACTTTAGCACCAAATTCTTTAGCATCATTAAGCATTACAGAGATGTTAGCGTCACAACGCAAACTTCCTTCTTCCATATTACCATCACAAATATCAAGGTAGCGTACTAGTTTTCTGACTTCAGTTACATAATTATATGCTTCTTGTGAAGTTTTTATTTCAGGTTCAGATACGATTTCAATTAATGGAACACCAGCACGGTTTAAATCAACTAAGGTATTAAATGGGTCAATATCGTGAATAGATTTACCAGCATCTTCCTCCATGTGAATTCTGGTTAACCCAATTTTTTTTTCGTTACCATTATCATCATTTATTAGCACATAACCACCTGTACAAATTGGTGTAGTATCTTGTGTAATTTGATAACCTTTAGGCAAATCTGGATAAAAATAATTTTTTCGGGCAAAATATTGATTTTCTGCAATATCACATTGACAAGCCAATCCCATTTTAATAGCAAAATCAATGGTTTTTTTATTCATTTTAGGCAACGTACCCGGATGCCCTAAAGTGATGGGGCTCACGTTAGTGTTAGGTATTGCACCATACTCATTTTTGTCAGACGAATACGCTTTAGATTTAGTTAGCATTTGAGCGTGAATCTCTAAACCAATTACAGCTGTGTATTTATTTCTAATTTCTTTTTTTAATTCCATTGGTTACAAAGGTAGATATTAAATTCTTGAAATTAATTGACTCATAATTTTTGTCATACATGGTTCTTGTTTACTAGCCACTTCAATGACATCTTGAACCGATACTTTTTTGATTTTACCAGGTACACCTAAATCAGTAATTATAGAAACAGCAAACACAGGTATATCCATGTGACGGGCTACAATGACCTCAGGAACTGTTGACATACCAACTGTATCTGCACCAATTACCCTCATATATTTATATTCGGCTGGGGTTTCTAAAGTTGGACCTGTTAAACCAGCATAAACGCCAACAGACACATCTATATTTTCTTCATCTGCTATTTGTAAAGCCAAATCAATCATATCTTGATTGTAAGTTTCGCTCATATCAGGAAAACGTGGACCTAACTCGTCTAAATTAGCTCCTCTTAATGGATGTTCTGGAAATAAATTGATATGATCATTAATAATCATTATCTCCCCTACTTTAAAATCAGGATTAACACCACCTGAAGCATTGGAAACAAACAGACGTTTAATCCCTAACATTTTCATTACTCTAACCGGAAAAGTGACTTGTTTCATATCGTAACCTTCATAATAATGAAAACGTCCTTGCATAGCAATCACATTTTTTCCGCCCAAAACACCAAAAATCAACTTACCCGAATGGCTTTCAACTGTTGAAACTGGAAAGTTTGGAATTTTTGAATATTCTAATTCGTGTTTTATGTCGATTTCTTTTACTAATCCACCTAAACCTGTACCTAAAATCACACCTATTTCGGGTTGAAAAGGAATATTGTTATGTATAAATTCAGTAGTTTCTACGATTTTCTTGAACATAGTTTAATATTTTATTATCAAATTCTTTTTGTCTGTCTATTTCAATTTTTATTCCTTGATAAAACCAAGGTTTATGCTTAATTTTCTGTTCCAAATCATTTCCAATTAAACGCATAGCATCTTTTTCGGTTGTGATGATTACGGGCAAAAACTCGTCAAATTTAACCAATAAATTGTGAATTTCATCAATATCATTACTATTAAATTGATAATGATCGGAAAATTTAACGTGTTTTAAGATTTTAAATCGTTTACTTATAAAATCAACTAAAGGGTTTGGGTTAGCAATACCTGTGACTAAAATGGCATATTTTGTTAATGGATTTATCTCTAAATCATCACCAAAACAAGGTGTTATAGTAGAATTATAAACAATTTTTGAAAAAAACACCTCTTGATGTTTTAAAGGCTTTATGGATTTAATGATTTTTCCTTTGTCAATACTATTAAAATCTGGGCATTTAGTAACTACAATCACATCAGCTCTATTTTTGTTTTTGCGCAGTTCACGTAAATCGCCAACAGGTAAAACAAAATCTTTATAAAACGGTTTATTATAATCGGTAAGTAAAATATTAAACCCTGGTTTTATAGCTTGATGTTGATAAGCATCATCTAATAAAACCAAATCAATATCCTCTTTTTGATAACACAAATCCATCACTCCTTTAACCCTATCGGCTTCAACTGCTACGGTAATTTCATGACCGAATTTTTTGTAAAATTGTAAAGGCTCATCTCCTATTTGCTCAGCATTAGATTTGTCATCTGCAATAATAAACCCTCTTTGTTTACGCCCAAAACCTCTACTTAGAGTGGCTAAATGATGATTATTTTTTAACAACCTAACAAGGTATTCAATATGAGGCGTTTTACCAGTTCCGCCCATACTTAAATTACCAACATTAATGATAGGAATACTAAACTTAAAACTGCGTTTGATATTGAGTTGGTACAATAAATTTCTAAATTCTGTAATTAAAATATACAAAATAGTTAATGGAAAAAATATTAAACGCCAATATTGCATAGACTGCAAAAGTAAACATATCCCGCAAAATTCACCACAATATTATTACTTTTTAGTTAAAACACAGTAAATTAATTCATTAAAGGAGTTATTATACAATTTAATAACACCCAAATAAAATGAAATCAATCTTTTAATCATTAAAGTGTCATAAAAGTATTTGTGGCTAAAAATTTCTCCTACCTGGCAATGGCAACAAACACCTTTTTCTTTTTAATTTGAACATTTTTAAGGTTTTTAACTAAAAAATTAACTTGATTTCTGTCCACTGCAACTACCGAAAAATAATCTTTTACCTCAATAAGACCTAATTCTGATTTTTCAAGTTTACCTTTTTGGCAAAAGGTACCTACTAAATCAATTTTGTTGATTTTATTTTTTTTGCCTGCATTCACAAAAACAGTTTCGTACATTGGAGGCTCTGGAATATAATATTCATCACTTAAAACCTTTTCTGATACCTCTTTTTCATCTACAAAATCAGGTAAATACTCATCTTTTGACAAAATAAAATAGACATTTCCTGTTTTATCAACTCTTGCTGTTCTACCATTGCGGTGAACATAAGCATCTTCTACACTTGGCAGTTGATAATGAACAATATGTTTTATACCTTCTATGTCTAATCCTCTTGAGCCTAAATCGGTGCTGATTAAAATATTTACGCTTTTACTTTTAAGCTTAAACAACGCTTTTTCTCTTTCGTCTTGTTTTAAACCACCATGATACTTGGCAAAAATAATTCCCATTTCATCTAATAAGTCCCCTATTCTTTCAACAGCATCTCTATGATTACAAAATACTATTGTTGGCTCATTATTTAGTTCACAAAGTAACTGTATTAAACTCTCAGCTTTATCAGTTTCTTTAGCTCTTACTATTTGTAAATTAAATTTTGAAGGTTGATGTGTATGTAAATAATTAATTTCTTTATAATTATTAAAAGGAATATAATCAGGTACATCAATGGCTTTAGTGGCAGATGTTAAAATGACCTCATTCAAGGTTTTCATTTCATTAACTAACATCATAATATCTCTTTCAAAACCATATTCTAAAGATTTATCAAATTC
>CAYQRJ010000121.1:0-7717 GCA_964419855.1 uncultured Crocinitomix sp. | reverse complement strand
TTCTCGATACAATTATATTTTTTGAAAAAAAATATAATCACTCGAACTGACTAATACATACAATTTTTATTTTTTATCAAAAAACATAAAACTAATCCCTGTCCACCAACAGGCGGAGAACTGACTATCGATACAATACCTCCTAATGGAATAACAAATACCTTAAATTGTAAATAAAATCAAGACTTAGGTATTATTTAAAAAAACGTTTAGGACGGAATTAATTTGGTATTAATCTTCTTTAATCATCATCCAAACACGGGTTTTAAGAAGAGGTTCGGCTTGTTTAAACTTAATCTCTTTAATCTCTCCAGTTTGCATATTTCTTATTTTAACCCTTTCGTTTCTACCAATTTTATTTTCAACTACAATTGGTTTTTGTTTAGGTCTTTGATTCATTGAATTTTGCATAGCTTCATCATACCCTTCACTACCCGAAAACTCAGGAGCAGGTGTACTAGATACTTGTCCGCCTTCAAAAGCACTTTCTACATCTTCAAATTCAACTTCAGTTTGAGCTACCGTTTCAGGCGATTGATTTAAAATTTCGGCTTTGGTTAAAAAACCAACCACTTCTTTACTCATTTTACCCAACATAGTTGTAAATAATTCGTAGGCTTCTTTTTTATAAATCACCAAAGGATCTTTTTGTTCAATAGAGGCGTGTTGAACAGAAGTTCTTAAATCATCCATTCTACGCAAATGTTCCTTCCACTCGTTATCAATAAACCCTAAAGAAATCATTTTTTCTATTTGAGTTTTTAAGATTTTACCTTCTGTTTCGCTTGCCTCTTTTAAAGGTAAAATAACATTAATGGTTTTTTCGTGGTCGGTAATAGGGAAAGCCATATTTTGATATTTGTCTCCTTCATTTTTATACACTTGTTGTATTACAGGGTTTGCAACTTCAGCCATAGCTTTAGATTTAGCAATATAGGCTTCAGTTGATTTGTCGTAAATTAAATCAATTAAATCAGAAGGGTTAGTTGAAGCAAAATTTTGTTCACTAACAGGAGGTTCAATTTTAAGGTATTTTAATAAATCAAATTCAAAACCAGCAAAATCTTTTTTAGGATAATGGTCGTTAACAATTTCCTCAGCCACATCATAAAACATATTAGAAATATCTAGTCCAATTCTGTCTCCAAATAAAGCATTTTTACGTTTTTTATAAATGGCATTACGTTGGGCATTCATAACATCATCATATTCTAATAAACGTTTACGAATACCAAAGTTATTTTCTTCAACTTTCTTTTGGGCACGTTCAATAGATTTTGAAATTAAAGAAGATTCAATAACTTCACCCTCTTTATATCCCATTCTGTCCATTACTTTAGCAATTCTTTCAGAACCAAATTTACGCATTAAGTCATCTTCTAACGATACGAAAAATTGAGAAGAACCTGGGTCACCTTGACGACCAGAACGTCCCCTTAACTGTCTGTCAACCCTACGAGAATCATGACGTTCAGTACCAACAATAGCTAAACCACCTGCGGCTTTTACTTCATCAGTTAATTTAATATCGGTACCTCTACCAGCCATATTGGTAGCAATGGTTACTCTACCAGCATGACCTGCTTCTGCAACAATTTCAGCCTCACGTTTATGATGTTTAGCATTTAAAACGTTGTGCGGAATGTTTTTCATTTTCAACATTCTACTAAGAAGCTCAGAAATTTCAACAGTTGTAGTTCCCACCAATACTGGACGACCTTGTTTTACTATGTCTTCTATTTTATCAATTACGGCATTAAATTTTTCGCGTTGTGTTTTGTAAACCAAATCGTTTAAATCTTTTCTAATAATTGGTTTATTGGTTGGAATAATCACTACATCTAATTTGTAAATGTCCCATAACTCTTGTGCTTCTGTTTCGGCTGTACCTGTCATTCCTGACAGTTTGTGGTACATTCTAAAATAGTTTTGTAAAGTTACTGTAGCATAAGTTTGAGTTGCGGCTTCAACTTTAACGTTTTCTTTAGCTTCTAGGGCTTGATGTAATCCATCAGAAAAACGTCTGCCATCCATAATACGACCAGTTTGTTCATCTACAATCATTACCTTGCCATCCATCACTACATATTCATCTCCATTTTCAAATAAAGAATAGGCTTTTAATAATTGATTAATGGTGTGAATACGTTCAGATTTTACGCCAAACTCTTGAATAATGTCTTCTTTTTTATTGATTTCATCAGCTTTTGATAAACCTTCATTTTCTACGGCGTGTAATGCGGTAGCAATATCTGGTAAAATGTAATAATCTTTATTTTCTCCAGCCGAAATTAAATCAATTCCTTTATCGGTTAATTCAATGGTGTTGTGTTTTTCATTGATGACAAAGTATAATTCTTTATCAATTTTTGGCATTTCACGTTCTCTGTCTTGCAAATAAAAATTTTCTGTTTTTTGCAGTTGTGCTTTAATACCGGGTTCACTTAAAAATTTAATTAAAGCTTTAGTTTTAGGTAAACCTCTAAAAGCTCTTAGTAAAGCATCACTACCTTCTTCAATTTGTTCTTTAGTAGCAGTTCCGTCAGATAAACCTTTAAGATTTTTTTTAGCTTTAATAAGCAGTTCATTAACTAATTTACGTTGAGCAGCAACAATTTTTTCAACTTTAGGTTTAAGTTCGTAAAATTCGTGTTTATCTCCATTGTCGGTTGGACCCGAAATGATTAAAGGTGTTCTGGCATCATCAATTAACACTGAATCTACCTCATCAATAATGGCAAAATGATGTTTTTGTTGCACAATAGACTTAGGGTCAGATGTCATATTGTCACGTAAATAATCAAAGCCAAACTCATTATTTGTACCAAAGGTAATGTCAGCTTTATATGCTCTTTTACGTTCTTCAGAGTTAGGTTGAGTATTGTCAATACAATCAACTGTTAAACCATGAAACTCATAAATTGGTCCCATCCATTCACTATCCCTTTTAGCCAGATAGTTATTTACTGTAACCATGTGAACACCTTTACCAGCAAGAGCGTTAAGATAAACAGGCATGGTAGCTACTAATGTTTTACCTTCACCTGTTTGCATCTCAGCCACATTACCTTGATGTAAAACAACACCACCATAAATTTGAACATCATAATGAACCATATTCCATTCAACTTCAGCTCCAGCAGCTTCCCATGTTGTTTTCCAAAGGGCTTTGTCACCTTCAATGGTAATGTGTTTTTTTCTTTCGGATAATTCTTTATCAAAGTCGCTAGCTGTTACTTCAACCACATCATTGTCAGCAAAACGTCTGGCTGTTTCTTTAACAACAGCAAAAGCTTCTGGTAAAATTTCGGCTAATATCTCCTCAATTTGTTCATCAACTTTTTTCTTTAATTTATCAACTTTTGTAAAAATATTTTCTTTTTCTTGAAAATCCATATTAGGATTGTCAGCAACTTTTTGCTCTAATTCTGCAATTTCATTTTCAGTAGCAAGGGTGTAATCTTTAATTTTTTGTTTGAACTCAGTAGTTTTAGCTCTAAGTTCATCATTTGATAAATTTTTAATTTGTTCCCATTGGGCATTTACTTTATCAATATATGGACTAAATTTTTTAGAATCTTTATCCGCTTTATTTCCTAGTATTTTCTTAAATATTTTTAACATTTTGATGCTATTTTTTTTGAAGGGTTAAAATTAGTTAGTTTTAATTGATAATACAATTTTTTTAACAAGTTTTGTATTAAAATCTGTGCCACAAACTAAAAAGCAGACAAGTTGTCAACATCTGCTACTATTTATTCATATTTTGAGTAGCACCTTTATATATTTACTATATTTGTGATTCATAAACAAAAATATATTTTTAGATGAAATTTTTTATTGACACAGCTAATTTAGATGAAATTAAAGAAGCAAATGATTTGGGTATTTTAGATGGTGTAACCACTAATCCGTCTTTAATGGCGAAAGAAGGTATTACAGGAAAAGACAATATTTTAAAACACTATGTTGATATTTGTAATATTGTTGATGGTCCTGTTAGTGCAGAGGTAATTGCTACCGATTTTGAAGGTATGATTAAAGAGGGAGAAGCTTTAGCTGAATTGCATCCTAACATTGTGGTAAAAATCCCTATGATTAAAGATGGAATTAAAGCCATTAAATATTTTTCGGATAAAGGTATTAAAACAAATTGTACATTGGTTTTTTCTCCAGGTCAAGCTTTATTGGCTGCTAAAGCAGGAGCTACTTATTTATCGCCTTTTATTGGCAGACTTGATGATATTTCAACCAATGGATTAGATTTGATTGCTCAAATTAGATTGATATACGACAACTATTTGTTTGAAACTCAAATTTTAGCTGCATCTGTAAGACACACTATGCACATTATTGAATGTGCTGAAATAGGTGCAGATGTAATGACAGGTCCTTTAAAAGCTATTATGGGATTATTAAAACATCCATTAACCGATAGTGGATTAGAAAAATTCTTAGCAGATTACGCCAAAGGGAATAATTAATTTTTTATAGATCTATCAAAATATTAGCGTCAGTTTGAGTGTTCTCGATACATTCCGATAGTTATCGGAACACTCGAACTGACATTTTGATACAATTCTGATTTTTTTTCAAAAAACATAAAATTACTCCCTGCCCACCAACAGGTGGAAAACTGATATTTTGATACAATTCTGATTCCTTCCTCTCGGAATCGAACTGATATTTTGATTCAATTTTATTTTTTATCCAAAAAACACATTACACCCTCATACTATTTTTAATCAAGCAAACCTGCTTTTTTAAGCAATGCTTTACTACTTGGTTTTTCACCTTTAAAAGCAACATATAACTTCATAGGGTGTGTGCTTCCTCCTTTTGATAAAATATTATTTTTAAAAGAAGTGGCTACCTCTTTATTAAAAATTCCTTTTTCTTTAAACAATTCAAAAGCATCAGCTTCTAACACCTCAGCCCATTTGTAAGAGTAGTATCCAGCAGAATAACCTCCAGCAAAAATATGCGAAAATGCTGTGGATGTAACGGTTTCTTTTTGTTCAGGAAAAAGAGATGTTTTTTCAGTGGCTTTTTTCTCAAAATCATAAACAGAATCTTTAGGCATTTCCTTTAAATTATGCCAAGCCATATCAAGTTGCCCTAAACCAACCTGACGAACGGTTTGATAAGCGCTTAAAAAATTTGCACTATCTTTTATTTTTTTTACTAGTTCCATTGGAATCATTTCGCCAGTATCATAATGCTTGGCAAACAAATTTAAACACTCTTTTTCGTAGCACCAATTCTCCATTAATTGAGAAGGAAGTTCAACAAAATCCCAATACACATTTGTACCACTTAAACTTTCGTAATAACCATTAGCAAACATACCGTGTAAAGCGTGTCCAAATTCGTGAAATAAGGTGGTAACTTCATTAAATGTTAATAAACTAGGTTGGGTTTTGGTTGGTTTTGTAAAATTGCAAACAATAGCAACATGAGGTCTTTGTTCTTTGCCATCATATTTATTTTGCCCTTTAAAACTAGTCATCCATGCACCACTGCGTTTACTTTCTCTCGGAAAAAAATCGGTGTAAAATAGGGCTAAAAAATCACCTTTTTCATCTGTAACTTCAAATGTTCTTACATCTTTATGATAAACAGGAATATCAAAGCGTTCTTTAAAGTTTATGCCGTATAATTTGTTGGCGGTTTTAAACGCACCGTCAATTACATTTTCTAGTTTAAAGTAAGGTTTTAATAGCTCGTCATTAATGTCAAATTTTTCTTTTTTTAATTGTTCAGAATAGAAGCTAAAATCCCAATTTAAAATGGGTGATGGTCCCTCAATCTTATCAGCAAAATTTTGAATTTCGGCTAATTCTGCTTTAGCTTTTGGTAAGGCGGGTTCTAGTAATTCTTCCCATAAACTATATACATTTTTAGGGTCTTCTGCCATTCGTTCTTCTAATACAAAATAAGCATGACTTTTATAACCTAATAAATTAGCTTTTTGATGTCTTAGTTCTGCTATTCGTTTTAAAACTTGTTCGTTGTTGTATTCATTTTGATGAAAACCTCTCGACCCAAAGGCTAAATATAGTTGTTTGCGCAATTCTCTTTTTTTAGAGTATTTCATAAAAGGAATGTAAGATGGATAATCTAATGTAATTAACCAACCTTTATCTTTTCCTTTTGCTTTTGCCATCATGGCGCTTGCCTCTATAAAATTTTTAGGTAAACCCTCTAAATCATTTTTGTCAGTTAACCATAATTCAAAATCATTACTGTCCTTTAATAAGTTTTCAGAGAATTTTAATGAGAGGACAGATAACTCAGTACTAATTTTTCTTAACTTGTCTTTATCCTCATCACTTAAATTAGCTCCATTTCTAACAAAACCTTTATATGTTTTTTCAAGTAACCAAGCTTGCTCTTTTGTCAGCTCATTTTTATTGGTATTTTCAAAAACCGTTTTAACTTTAGCAAATAAATCAGCATCTAACTGAACATCATTAGAAAAAGCGGTTAGCAGGGGCGAAATATCTTGTGCTATAGCCTGCATTTCGTCAGATGTATTGGCACTGTTTAAATTAAAAAAAATAGATGATACTTCTCCTAATTGATACGCACTTCTTTCAAGGGCTTCAATGGTGTTTTTAAAGCTGGGAGGTTGACTGTTATTTTTTATTTGTTCAATGTCGGATTTGCCAATTTTAATGGCTTCCTCTATGGCAGGTTTAAAGTGTTTTAATTCTATTTTATCAAATGGAATGGCCTCCAGAGGTGTGTTAAATTTTTCTAATAAAGGATTTTGCATATTTGTTTTTTAAAGTGTTAAACCATTTCCAAAATTTACCTAAAATTATGGTTGGTAAAGATAGTAAAAAAAATTAAATTTTTAAGGTAGTGTCAGTAATAGTGTGTATAGATACCCACTAAAAAAAATACCAATATTTGAAGGTGTCCAATTCTACAATAAATTGGGGATTACCAGAACAAGTTATTGTTGCTCTCGAAAACTTGTGGGGTTGTTGTGGAATGTGCAGTGGAATTTCCAATTCCAGTAATTTCTCCTATTTCAATAAACGAAAATTATTAAAATATTGTTTTTCAAGTGATTAGTTCTTAAACTTCCTAAAAGTGCCATTTGTAACGTTACCTATTTTTATGACTTTACCACTGGATAAAATGTTATTTGTATAAGAAATACAGTTAATGCTATCCGTATAAACTATAGAAAAAGGAATGTCCTTAATGCTAAAAATTAAAACAGAGTCTGTCGACATAAGAGAATCAATAAATTGATAAACATTTTTTTCTCTATAATCAATAAATTCTAGAAGTAATTTTTTCTTACTTTTTTTATATTTTCTTCTAATTAAGCTCATTTGATTTTTAAACATCACACTATCCCCCATAACCTCTATAGGTATTCCTTGATTTTCTTCATATAACTGAATATCAGGCGAAACCATTAAAGTGTACTCCGAATGATTGAATATGAAAGTCAAGTCAACCTCTGGTTTCTCTTTTTTGTTTACTTCATTCATTTTCAACTTATTGTTGTCTTCAATCTTAGGGCTTGTACAACTGACAAATAAAATAATTAATATTATTGTTTTTTTCATGCTTTTTCAATTTCCAATATAATCCTTAAAATGATAGGCTCTAATACACTGAAGCTCGCTCAAGTGAGCTATACAAACCAGAAAAATTGTACTCGATAACCTGACTATTAAAATCACCTTCAAGATCC
>CAYQRJ010000120.1:0-7769 GCA_964419855.1 uncultured Crocinitomix sp. | reverse complement strand
CCAAAACCAAAACATAAAATTGTACTTAATAATAAGGCTATTTTTTTCATAGACATTACTAATAACGATAAAATAATAACTTTATTGTAATCTTATTCAATTAAATTTAATTATCTTTATTTTTTAATTTTAAAATTAACAAACTATGGCAATAAACGTAGGCGTAAACGGATTTGGTAGAATAGGTCGCTATTTTACACGTATGGCTTTAAAAGACAATAATATTAACATTGTAGCAATTAATGATTTAGCAGATAATAAAACATTGGCTCATTTGTTTAAATATGACAGTGTTCATAGACAATATCCAGGTGAAATTAGCGCAGATAATGAAGGAATGACAGTTAACGGACATCATATTAAAATGACCGCTATTAGAAATCCAGAGGAAATTCCTTGGGGAGAAATGGGTGTTGATGTGGTATTGGAATCAACAGGTATTTTTAGAACTTTAGATACAGCATCTTTACACTTAAAAGGTGGTGCAAAAAAAGTAGTGTTAAGTGCCCCTCCAAAATCAGACGGTATAAAATCTGTTGTAATGGGAGTTAATGATGGTATTTTAGATGGAACAGAAACTATTGTATCTAATGCATCTTGTACAACCAACTCAGCAGCTCCATTGGTTAAAGTGATGAAAACTTTGGGTAATATCGAAAGTTGCTATATTACAACTGTACATTCTTATACATCAGACCAACGTTTGCATGATGCACCTCATTCAGATTTAAGACGAGCAAGAGCTGCAGCAGAATCTATTGTTCCAACAACAACAGGAGCTGCCAAAGCTATTGGTAAAATTTTTCCTGAGTTAGCAGGACACATGGGAGGTTGCGGAATTAGAGTACCTGTGCCAGATGGGTCTTTAACCGATATGACATTTATAATGGATCATGAATTATCTATTGATGAAGTAAACTTAGCATTTAAACAAGCATCTGAAAACGATTTAAAAGGATATTTAGAGTATGTTACTGACCCTATTGTATCATCAGATGTGATTGGTAATCCTCATTCCTCTATTTTTGATAGTAAATTAACCTCAATAGTTGGAAATATGATTAAAGTATTAGCTTGGTATGATAATGAAGCAGGTTATTCTAATAGGTTAGTTGATTTGATTAAGAAAATTGGGTGATTAAATATAAACTTAGCAGGTTGGCTCCTAATAGGATTAATCTGCTAAGTTTAAAATTTTAATTTTCTGTTATATCTCTTTTTTCTCTCTTGTCCCTCCATGTCCTAAAGATACTACTCTTAAAATTTTAATATTCAAATAAATGAAAGTAAAAAATTGAGTGATGGGGTTTCTCATCATAAAACGTTGAAAAGGTGTGAATTTATTTTTCATAATATTAATGCTTTTAATTGATTTATATATTTAATTTATTTATTCAGGTATTAACCACCAAAAAGGTTTCATTTTAGCTTTATAAATAAAAGCGTAGTGTAACGATAATTTTACCCAATGGCCTGCTAATCCAACTCTACCAATGGTATGTTTTAAATTTCGCCCTGTTTCAGGATATTTTTTATAATCGGGGACTATTGGATAGGTAGTAATAGAAACACCACCACCTCTTAACATACCATAACCTGTTGAGGCAATACATGCTGCCCCCATATTTCCCATAGAACCTAAATGACTAATTTTGTCAGTTCCTTTATTAATCATATCGCAAATATTATCAGCTACTAAACGGGCTGTTATACCAGAAGGCATTCCTGTTCTAGGTGGTGCAGGAAAAATGGGTGTTCCATTTTTAGAAGTTCTAGGTTTAGAAATGGTGTGGGGTGGAGCAAATGCTATACCTGGAGCAAAAATATTTTTATATGATGGGTTTTGATAAGTTTCAGGCCAATCTTGAACTGACCATTCCTCATAAGGTTTAGGTGTGTAGTCAGCATCTACAATCATAAAACCTTTAAATAATTTATCGGTGATGTCTTCACCAGTTTTATTATATGCTTTAAATCCATGTCCAGAAAAAGAAGGAATTAACATAGCAAAATCAAACTCTTCTGTTTTATATTCTCCATCTAAATTTTCGTAATGGGCTACGCCATCTTCAATTTTATAAACCCCTGCTTTTGTAATGTACTTTAAACCTTGTTCATTAAAAACGGTTTCAGCCATTTGTTGTCCAGTTACTAATTTTCCGCCCATTTTCATGGTCATATTATCAATGCCAAAATCACCTAATTCATATTCATTAGATATCCAAGTAATGGTCGCTTTATCTCGTACTTTTTGACGTCTTAATTCACTTTCTACATTCAAAATGTATTCAAAAGCAGCACCTTGACAAGTTGCTTTAGCATGACCTGTGCCAATAAGGATTTTTACATGTTCTCCTTTTTTCATTCTCTTAATAAGAGCATCTAATTCTTTCCAAGCATGTAAAGCATGGTCATAAGTACATACAGAAACTGTTTTATTTGTTCCAGGCTTTAATCCTTCTGTGGCATCAAAATTTAATTTTGGACCAGTTGCATTAATTAAATAATCATAATCAATTTTTATCGATTGTCCTTTTTTATCGCCTGTTACATATTCAGCTTTAACAAATCCCTTGTTAATTTCATTATCACCCTCAGGATGAAAAGTATTTACTTTTGCTTGAATATAAGAGATGTTTTTCTTTTTGTATAAAGGTGCTAATGGAAACACAGTGTTTTTTTCTGTCATTCTTCCAACACCAATCCATATATTAGAAGGTATCCACTGATAATTACTGTTGGGTGATACCATCACTACTTCATGTTCCTTAGAAAGGTTTTTTCTTAGATATGATATAGCAGTATGTCCTGAAACACCTGCGCCTATAACAACTACTTTTGCCATAATATTTATTATTAATTTTAAGCAAAAGTAATCTTTAGTAGGTTAGTGTTTGGTAACTAATCTCACAATATGTTTTTTTATGATATTAGGTTGTAAAAAAATTACAAAAACTTTACATTATAAAACTCAAACTTATGATTATGCTGAATGATTGTGCACATTTTATGATGAGACATATAAGTAAAAGCATAAGGGCACTGAGAACTAAATTCTCTATCTGTTAATATTGTAAATTCATTTGAAAATTCTAAATCACCTTCAGGAGAGTAGCGTTTAATGTTGTAGATGTCTTTTTTTTCTAAATTATTAAGTTCAAACCACGACCCACATCCTTGTCCAGCCAACCATTGTACATGATTTGGTAAATGATTTGGTTTTTTTGGTTGGGTAATAATACCTTTGTCATCTCTTTTTACCATAACCGCAATTTAGTAAAATTTAATTTTGGTATAAAAGGGCTTACATTTTTAGCTTTTTGATGCTCATCAATCAAAAAATAGTAATGATGACTGTTAGCCAATCTAATATTTGATTTAGGCGTAGGCGAAAAGGTGTAAGGAATATGAAGTAAAATACGTCTTATTAAATGGTTGGTAGATTTTTTTGCAATGGAGCTCACAAATCTTGAACAATTTGTACCACCTCTTTTAATAGGTCCATAACAAATAGCACCTTTGTCTTGCATTGAGTTAGCTAAATTGATGGCTTTTTCAAAGTCAATATTTCTTAATTCAGATGCCATTAATTTTCCATCCCCGTGACAAGATTTATTGTTGCTGATTTCTTGTAAAATATGTTCAATATTAATTAATTTATTGTGATGAAAAATAGCTTTGGTTTCCACTTTTAATTCTGGGTCAGTTTCAATACTTCTAACCCTACCTTTTTGATAAGGTGTGTGATATCGTCCAAAATCATAATACAACACCTCATTGGTATTGTGGTTAATTAAAAGTAAAGCAGCATGACCCGCAGTGTAATACCCTTGTTTAATAAACCCCAAAAAACCTAAAGGTATATCATACCACTTTCCCTCAGCTATAACTTTGGTATCGGGCCATGCCAATGCTATTAAAGTTCCACTTTTTTGCATACTTTACTTTTAATAGTTTGTTTATTTATAATTTGAGATAGCGTATCTTTATATTTCATCTCTACACAAGTACCAGATTTAATAATTTGAGTAATACTAATTGTACCATAAAGCTGATTAGCGGTGTATGTCATTAATAAAGGCTCTGTTTTAGTTCCATATTCATGAAAATTGATAATATCATCATCATTAAAATTAGGTTTTATAGTAGCCTTAAATTGTTTTTCTTTATGTTTAGCTTCTGAATTAGAATACAATGTACAAGATGACCAAATATGAACTTCATTGGTATTTAAATAATTAAAATGCTTGATGTTTCCGTCCCATCTAAATTCAAATAAGTTTAAATTGTCATCATATTCAACAATAACTAATGTAAAGGGTTCAATATTATTCAAATTGTATTGATTTAGTGTAAATTCTATATCATTACAAATCAATAAATCTTTAACCACAATACCTCTGCTTTTTGCATAGGGTGGAGTAGTGGTGTGTTTTATAAAAGCTCCATTTAGTAAGCAAATCACTCTGTTTTGATCGGTTGCCCCAATCCAAGTACCTCCTTTTTCGCCATCTTTTGGATAGAGTACATTTACACCATTAATATTTTCTATTTGTGGCACAAGAGCAGATTTTCGTTTTAATTGTTCATCTCTGTTAGAGGTTAAAACAAAATTAGTATTTGATGTTGGAACAAAACTTACTGTGCACATAATTTTATATTATTTCTGATGGTAGATGGTGCTACACCAAGGTTAGGGTCTAAATCAATATTTTTGTATTCTGATTGAATGGCAATTTTAATAATTGCCAAGTGATGAACAGTATGGTCAAGGGCGTAAATTAACTCCCTTAAAATTGATGATTGGCTAAAAGAATTATCCTCATCATGTAAACCATGATTTGATTTGACTTTTATAGTTATAGATAAATCAAAAGTTGGTAAAGTATTAATAATATTTTTAAACTCATTAATTATTACATCTTGTTGAGTTTCAAAATTAGTATTTCTTTTTCTGTTATCATAGCAAATTAATTGATGGTTATAGCCATTAATTAATTCAACATAAAATTCAACAATGTGTCTAAAGTGTTGTCCCACACTGCTGTCGTTTAACACTTTTAAAGGATAAGTGTATTCTGATTTATCAAGCAATTGAATTAAATCTATTGTTTGAGTTAAAATTTCTGAGGTTTGTTTTAATATTTTCATTAATTATTCATTTAATTTCCAATCGTATTCGTTAAAATTGATGGAGGCGTTAGGGTTTATTTGAGTGTTTGAGTATTGATTTAAAAAATCAATAATATTTCCATGTTTAAAATCATCTTTGTACCAATCAAATATTTTAGAAATGGTAATAGAACTTGCTGTAATGTTGTTTTTTGAACCATTAATAAACCCTTTAGCTTGTTTATTTAATTGATAATTTAGTTTTTCGGGTAAAAAGGCACCATTCATTAATTTGGGGCAAGATTTAGCTGCACAATTAACCGCAAAATGTATTCTAGCATCATTAAATTTGGGTCTAATGATGTCGTTTTCAATGTTGTTTAGCGAATACGTTTTTGAACCAATGGTTACTAGCTTTTTATCCCAAGGTTTACCATTATATAAATCTTTTATAGATTTTAGGGGATAATTGTCAAGTATTAATTTAACGGTAATGGCATTGTACAAGTTAATCCAATAAGCTAATTTTTCATTTCTTGACCAGTCAGTTTGAGAAGTAAAGGCAATTAATTGATTGATGTAATTATCAATTTTTGTCTTTTCACCTTTTAAACCTTTGTAATTGACCTTACCAGTAGATGAAACATATTTTTTTAATAAATCATTCCAAGTGGAGTGGTTAGGTTTTTTAATTTCGTTTTTAACCACTTCAACAACATCATCAGTTGCAATGTTTTTAGTGTTAGTAATGTTTTGTTTTTCAGTTGTAAGAGATTTGGTTTCATTTTCGGTAGTTGATTTAATATCATTTTGTGTTTCAGTAACGATTTCATCAGTATTTACATCAGTTTGAGCCATTAAACTGTCATTTGCAATATCTGAAACAATAGTTTCAACAATAGGTTCATCAATGACCTCTTGAGTTGTAATTTTTTGATGATTTTCAATTGCTTTGTTTGGTGTGTTAGAGTTTGTACAAGCGTATAAAAAGAGAAAAGTGAGGATGATAGTAAATGGTTTCATTTTTATAATTTATTGGTTTACAAATATTTTACAAAATTATGGATAAACTCTTATAAAAACTGTCATTTATTAGACATTTTTGATTTTCTTAAAAAAATATATGATATTAAGTTAATTTATTAATTACATTTGTTGGTATGGATGATGCAAAAAAATTATGGTATTTTAATGAGTTTAACATTTTAGATTCATTATCAATGGAAGAGAAAATGCAAATTAGCAAAATGGTAAGTGATAAAGAGGTGATTAAAAAAGATGTATTATATTTTAGTGATGATTCTGCTGATAAAGTTTTCTTTTTAAAAAAAGGAAAGGTTAAAATATCAAAATATTCTTCTGATGGCAAAGAAATGATTATTTCAATTTTAGGTCCAGGTGAAGTGTTTGGTGAAACTGGAGTAATTGGAGCACCTAACCATGATGAAGTAGCAGAGGTACTTGAAGATGCCATTGTTTGTTCATTAAGTGTTAATCAATTTAAATCTATGTTAGCTGATAATCCTCAATTTAATTTGTCTGTAACAAAATTTATAGGATTAAAATATCGTAAAGTTCAAACTAGGTTGGAATCATTAGTATTTAAAACTGCCCCAGAGCGCATAAGGGGATTTATAAAAGAAATGGCAGATGAACACGGTAATAAATTAATTAATGGCGAAATTGTAGTTAAATTAAAACTTAAACATGAAGACATTGCAAAGCTAACTGCTACTACACGTCAATCTGTTACATCAGAATTAAAAAAACTTGAAAAAAACAACATCATTACTTACGATAGAAAAAGAATTTTAGTAAGAGAATACAGCATGTTAAGTAATTGAGAATTTTTTAAAAGAAAAAGAAAATAAATTTCACCTCACATGATTAAAATTTGGGTATTATTAAATTTTATAATAATGTTCTTAATTTAAGTTTCGCACTTTAATTCCTTAAGATTACAATTAAATATTTTTTATAGGATAGTAGAAAAACACATAAGCAAAGGTTAAAAAATATAGCAAGATTACATAAACATAGACTAAATGAAAGGATAATAGTAACCCCGATAGTTATCTGAATGAAGATTTTGGGAGTTTTGATTTTTTTAGATGTAGCCTTTGAATTTAAGGAGTAAACCAAAAAAATATTGAGCTATTAAGAAAATACTAGGTTATTAAAAAGTATAGAATATCAAATAAAATCACATTAATTAATCGCTTAATTTTAGGTGCGAAACTTCAGAATCTTAACAATTAGACTTATTGCGTTTTAATTAAAAAATAATAATGAAGGGGTGAATTTTGCGGGTTAAACACCTCAATTAGCAATCACAATTTTTAGTTCCAATAACACGTTTAATTCTTGTTCTATTTTCTCCTATTTCATATAAAACACCAAAATTCTCACCTTTAATCTTACCTTCTAAGTAATAAAGTTTATCAGCCATTGAAGGGTTATTATTCTTAATTTGAGTACTTACCCAAGGTATCGATTTTTCCATATTAATAGTTGCTGTTTTATGGAAAGATTTTATGTCTTTTTTAGTTAAATTGTAACATTCCATCTCGCATTTAGCTTCAGGGTAATACGTGTATTCATGACTTTCAATAATTGACGAAACAATTTGTTTAGGTAATGGAACAATTTGTTTATGA
>CAYQRJ010000119.1:0-7770 GCA_964419855.1 uncultured Crocinitomix sp. | reverse complement strand
TTCTCGATACAATTTTTATTTTTTATCCAAAAAAATAAAAATCACTCGAACTGACTAACTCGATACAATTCTGATTTTTTTCAAAAAACATAATCACTCGAATTTGTTTTTTTGATACAATTCTGATTCCTTCCTCTTAGAATCATTAGAATTTACTTTTTTGATAAAATTCCATTTTAAAAAAAATGTAACTACTCCTTTATACGTGTAAAATATTTTGCTCCCATAGTTTTTTACTTGCCCCTATGTTTTGTCAGTTAAATTACAAATATTAAATTTAGTGAGTTAGGTTACCTTTTGAGTAAATTTTATTATTTAATTTCGTCAATTCAATAAAAGCATAAAAATGAAAAACATACACGAAAATGTTAAGGATTATTACGGTCATCAATTACAAAATTCAGGAGATTTACAAACTAATGCTTGTTGTACATTAGCTCCTCCACCAAAATACATACAAGATATTTTACAACAAATTGCCACTGAGGTTCAAGCTAAGTATTATGGCTGTGGTTTGGTTATTCCTTCTGCTATTGAAGGCTTAAAAGTATTAGATTTAGGGTCGGGGAGTGGACGTGATTGCTATATTGCCTCTAAGTTAGTAGGCGAGAAGGGTAGTGTTGTTGGTGTTGATATGACAGACAATCAATTAGAAGTGGCTAATAAATATGTAGAATATCATAAAGACAAATTTGGTTATAAAAAATCTAACGTAAAATTTGTTAAAGGATATATTGAAGAGTTGGGAGAATTAAATTTAGAACAATCATCTTTTGATTTAATCATTTCTAATTGTGTGATTAATTTAGCACAAGATAAACTTAAGGTGCTTAAAGACGCTTACAATTTGTTAAAACCAGGCGGAGAAATGTATTTTTCGGATGTATATAGCAATAGAAGAATACCAAAAGATTTGCAAGAAGATCAAGTGTTGTGGGGAGAATGTTTAAGTGGTGCTTTATATTGGAATGATTTTTTAAGACTTGCCAAACAAGCAGGTTTTACAGACCCAAGAGTGGTTGAAGATAAACCAATAACAGTAGAAAATGAAGAACTACAAGCCAAAGTAGGCGAAATAGAATTTTACTCCGTAACTTATAGATTATGGAAAATTGAGCATTTAGAATCGGATTGTGAAGATTATGGACAGGCGGTTAAATATAATGGCGGAATAATGGAAGAACCCCATGCAATGAATTTAGATAATCACCATAAGTTTGAAAAAGGTAAACTGGTTTCGGTTTGTGGAAACACATATAATATGCTACATCAAACTCGTTATAAAAAATATTTTGATTTTTATGGTTCTTGGGATACCCATTACGGTATTTTTGAGGGATGTGGAACAAATATTCCTTTTTCTGAAAATGAAGAAGGTAGTAATGGAAGTTGTTGTTGAAAATAACTAATTAATTACTGGTGTCCTTTAAATGTAAGATTTCAACCCAAACTGTTTTTCGGCCATTTCGGCTACATATTCTCCAATAGCTAAAGAGGCTGTTGCTGCAGGTGACGGAGCGTTTAAAACATGAATAGAATGGTCATTAGATTCTATTCTAAAATCATCTCTTGTATCTCCGTCTTCTTTTAACAATAAAGCTCTAACGCCTGCACGTCCAGGTTTAATATCGTCCATTGTTAAACTTGGAATTAAAGTTTGTAGGGTTTTAAGGAATAATTTTTTTGAAAATGCCCTGCGATACTCATTAATACCAAATTTAATATTACCAAAAAACAATTTCCAAGTTCCTTTATAAGTTAAAGCGTCCCAAGAATCTCTAAAACTAAATGCCGTTTTAGTATATCCTTCTCTTTTAAAAGTAAACACAGCATTTGGACCACATTCAATATCTCCGTTTGTCATTCTTGTAAAATGTACACCTAAAAACGGAAAATCAGGATTTGGTACAGGATAAATTAAGTTTTTTACTTTGTGTTTTCCTTTTTCGGTTAATTCGTAATAATCTCCTCTAAAACCAACCACTTTTTCTTTAATTTTTACACCATCTTTTTTTGCCATTCTGTCGGCTTGTAAACCAGCACAAAAAATTAATTTTTTAGCATTAAACGTTTTATGTTCGGTTACTACTTCTTGATATTCTTTTTTATGATTAATAGCAATTACTTTCTCTCCTAATTGCACCCTTGAGTTAAAATTAATCCCCAAAGCCACTTCAGCCATTTTATTGGTAGCCCCAACAAAATCTACAATTCCTGTGCAAGGCACCCAAATACCAGCAATTCCTTCTACATGAGGTTCATATTGTTTAATTTCTTCTCCTGTAATTTTTTTAATACCTTCTGTATTGTTGGCAATTCCGTTTTCAAAAATTTTATCCATAAATGGTAACTCACTTTCTTTTGTAGCTACCACCACTTTTCCGCATACATCATGTGCTACGTTATGTTCTTGACAAAAAGCTACCAACTCGTGCCGACCTTTAACACAGTTTTTAGCTTTTAAAGAACCAGGCTTGTAATATAACCCTGAGTGAATAACTCCCGAGTTATGTCCAGTTTGATGACCTGCTAATCGGTCTTCTTTTTCAATTAAAACAATGTTTAATTTAGGGTTTCTTTTTTGCAATTTATATAATGTGGCAGCTCCAACAATTCCACCACCTATAATTGCTACGTCAAAAATCTCTTTATTTTCCAAAATACATTAAATTTGGTGCAAAATTAATTAATTATATCAATTGGCTGAGCAAAAAAACATAAAAATAAAGCGTCCTCATTTTAAAAATTTAGATGGATTAAGGTTTTTAGCAGCACTTTCTGTTTTTGTGTTTCATATTGTTAGCGAATTAAAAGTCATTGCACCTGAACAAACCAAAGGACACTTTTATCAATTATTAACTTTTATAACTAGCAAGGGAACTTTAGGAGTTAACTTTTTTTTTGTGCTAAGTGGTTTTTTAATTACTTATTTAATTTTGTTTGAAATAAAAAATAAAGGTTCTTTTAACCTAAAGTATTTTTTAATTAGACGGGCATTAAGAATTTGGCCTTTGTACTATTTAATTGTTTTAATAGGGTTTGTTATTTTCCCTCTTATTTTTAAAGATTATCACACCCAGCATCATTTAATCAATTACGTATTTTTTTTAGTCAATTTTGATGAGATTTATTATGGTGTTAATGATTCCATCAATTTTTTAGCTTCACCCTGGTCAGTAGCAGTTGAAGAACAATTTTATTTGTTTTGGGGTATTTTGTTTTTAATGCTCTCAACCATTATCTATAAACACAAAAAAGGAGGTTTAATTTTTAAATTTATTATCCTATTTCTATTTATATTATCATTAATGTTTAGATGGGTTAATATTGATGAATACAGAATGATTTACTACCATACTTTATCAGTTATGCCTGATATTCTTACAGGGGCAGTTTTAGGTTATTTATTTGTTTCAAATCATCCAATTATTATTCAATTAAAGCGTTTTTCAAAACCTAAAATATTACTAGTTTATTTAATAGGTGGATTGATTATTATATTTAAAACAAAAATTTTTATGGGTGAATGGCTTGTGTTTGAAAGGTACATCATTGCTTTGTTTTTTGCATTTGTAATTATAGAACAAATTAGTTTTAAGCATTCTTTTTATAAAATAGAAAACATAAAAGGAACCGCTTTTTTAGGAAAGATATCTTACGGCATTTATATGTATCATTTAGTAGTCATCTATTTATTAGAAAGATTAATTGATTTTAATTTATTTTCGGATGCTATTTCAATAATTTTATTTATTGTATTGAGTTTAGTTTTTACGTTTTTTGTATCTTTAGCAAGTTATAAGTGGTTTGAACAGCCATTTTTATCCTTAAAAACAAGATTTATTCTATGAAAAAATGGTTAATTCTACTGCTATTTATCCCAACATTCTTGTTTGGTCAAACTGATTCTTTATCAAGAAGATATGATAAAATAAATTGGTATCAATATGATTTGAATTCACCTAAAAAAAAGGTGTGGAAAAGTTTGATTGTTCCCTCTATTTTAATTGGAACAGGACTTGGTATTAATCATTATTCTACAAAATTAAATATTCAAAACTATTTAAGACAACCTTTTAACGGATTTACAACTAAAGCAGATGATTATTTACAATATGTTCCCATTGCTATTTTATGGACAGGAAATCTGTTTAAATTTAAAGCAGAGCATTCAATATTTAATCAAAAAAAGAATTTAATTATATCAGAACTCATTACTGGAGCTTTGGTTTTTGGTTTAAAATATGTTACGCATATTCAACGTCCTGATAGTAGCAATTATCATTCATTTCCGTCAGGACATACAGCTCATGCTTTTGTTGGAGCGCAAGCGGTTTATCACGAATTTAAAAATTCAAACCCTGTAATTGCTTATAGCGGATTTGCTTTTGCTTTTGCAACCGGAGGGTTAAGAATTATCAATAACAAACATTGGTTGCCAGATGTGTTGGTAGGAGCTGGTATTTCATTATTTGTTACCAATTTAGTTTATCATTACGAGCCACTTAAAAATTGGCATCCTCTACATAAATACAAACAAGAGCACAATCAAGCATTTAATTTAGATTTTCACCCTGTTTTTTCATATAATTATGTAGGGGCAAATTTAAAATTAAAATTATGACACATTCCAACATTAAAACTCACGGTATTTGTAATTTAACCGTCACACCTCTTAGGGCTAATGCTGATGATGCTTCAGAAATAGTAAGCCAACTATTATTTGGTGATTATGTTGAAGTATTAGAGGTCAATGTACCTTGGATAAAAATAAAAAATTATCAAGATGATTATGAGGGCTGGATGGACTTTAAACAATTACATTACATAGATGAAAAGACGTACCAAGAAGGAATAAATACAAATCATTTTACGGTTAAACAACCGCTCTTGTTAGTAGATGGAGCATTGGGTATTCAAACTGTACTGTTAGGGTCAACTTTGCCTTTTTTAGTTGATAAATCATTTAAAATTGGAACTGATGATTATTATGTAATAAGCGAAATAGATACCCATATTCAATCGCCTTTGGCTTACGCCGAATTGTATTTGAATACGCCTTATTTATGGGGCGGAAAATCTATGTTTGGCATTGATTGTTCTGCTTTAATTCAAAACTGTTTTAAAATTATTGGTGTTGATTTACCCCGAGATGCCTCACAACAAGTATTAAAAGGAAAAGACGTAAAATGGGAAGAAAGACAAACTGGAGATTTAGTGTTTTTTAAATCAAAAAGTGGTAAAGTAACTCACGTAGGTTTGTTGGTAGATGAACATCAAATTATTCATGCACACGGCAGAGTAAGAATTGATAAAATTGATGAAAGAGGCATTTGGAACAACGAGTTAAATTGGTATTCGCATTTAACATTTTGTACAAAAAGAATTGAAAAATGAAGCAAGTCAATATCACCCTTTCCAACCGTAAAAGAGGATTTCATATTATTACAGATGAAATTTTAAATCAACTGCCTGATTTACCTAATGTGGGATTGTTACATTTGTTTATTAAACACACCTCAGCTGGTATTTGCATCAACGAAAATGCCGATCCAACAGTATTAACTGATTTGAACAATTGGTTTGATAAAAACATCAAAGAAAATGAACCTTATTATAAGCATATTTTTGAAGGTGCTGACGATATGCCTGCTCATATAAAATCTGTATTAGTGGGATGTGAATTAACTATTCCTATTACTAATCATCAACTAAATTTAGGTACTTGGCAAGGTGTTTATTTAGCAGAGTTTAGAAATTATGGTGGAAATAGAAAAATTGTAGCAACAATTATTGAATAAACCATTATCTTTACCTCAATAATAAAATAAATAATGACCAACAAAGTTAGAAATATTGCTGTGTTTACATCAGGAGGAGATGCACCTGGTATGAATGCCTGCATTAGAGCAGTGGTTAGAGCAGGAATTTATCACCAATTTAATGTTTATGGAGTGATTGATGGTTTTAATGGTTTAATAGATGATGATTTTAAACCTATGCAATACACTTCAGTATCCAACATTATTTCTAAAGGAGGTACTGTTTTAGGAACAGAGCGTAGCCCAAGGTTTAGAGAAAAAAAATACCGTGAAATTGCCTATCAAAACATTAAAAAGAGAGAGATAGATACTATTGTTGTTATTGGTGGTGATGGTTCTTACAAAGGTGTTAAAGTTTTTTCGGAGGAATATGGCATTAATTTTATTGGAATACCGGGTACTATTGATAATGATATTTATGGGTCTAACTATTCAATAGGATTTGATACTGCTTTAAATAACATTATAGAAGCCATTGATAAAATTAGAGATACCGCTTCATCTCATCACCGCATTTTTTTAGTTGAGGTAATGGGTAATCGCTCAGGAGTTTTGGCATTAAATTCTGCCATAGCCACAGGAGCTGAAGATGTGTTTATACCCGAGCGTAATGAAGATTTGAATATTTTTGAGGAAAAAATTAAAAAAGCTTACGAGTTTAAAAAATCATCAATTATTATTGTGTCAGAAGGTGACCAAATTGGTGGTGCTAAGGAATTGTATCATTACTTGGCAAAAAAAGGTATGGAAAGTAAGGTGCGGGTTGCCATTTTAGGACACATACAAAGAGGTGGCTCACCCACTTATAAAGACCGCATGATGGCTACTCAATTTGGAGCAAAAGCCATTGATATGATACTTGAAAATGAGGTCAATAAATTAATTGGAACTAAAGACGGTAAAATTTACAGCTATGAATTTACTGAAACTGTTACCAAACAACTCCCTAGTAATTATGATGCTTTAAAATTGATTAAAAAATTGTCTAGGTATTGAGGAAGATGAATCATCACCTCCAATACACCACATTTCCGTCTTTTTTATCTAACATATTTTTAGGGATATTCAATTTAATTTCTTGAGCTAACACCTCTAAAATTTTAGATTTAACATTAGTCCTTGATGATACCATTCCAACTTCACGTAAAGGTTTCATATTACTAAATGTTTTAATTATTCCTTTTTTAGAGTTAAGCTGATTTGTAGCCAATTCTGGAAGTAATGTGTATCCACCTTCAGTATTTACCAAATTTACTATGGTTTCTAATGAGCCGCTCTCAAATTTAAACCGCTTATTTTCGTCTAGTTGTGTAGAGTAATCACAAAGGTTAATCACTTGCGTTCTAAAACAATTTCCTTCGCTCATTAGCCATAACTTATCTGTTGCAATTTCAGATGTAACAATTTGTTTAGCCTTTGCAAAAGGATGATTAGGATTAACGTAAAGTTTCATCTCCTCATAAAACAAAGGGGTTTCGTAAATACCTTTTTCATTAAGAGGAGTAACTAATAAACCTACATCTAAATCGTCATTTTTTAATGCTTCAATAATGTCTTCACTTAGCATTTCGTTTAAAGTGATGTTTAAATCAGGATACTTTGTAGAAAATTGTCCGATAAATAAAGGAAGTAAATAAGGAGCTAATGAAGGGATAATCCCAATAGACAGTTCACCACTAATAGAGTTTTCTTCATTTTTTATAATTTCATCTATTTTTTTAGATTGATAAAGCACCTCTTTAGCTTGCTCAATAATTTTAGCACCAATAACTGTTGGAACAATGGGGTGTTTACTCCTGTCAAAAATAATGACATCCAAATAATCTTCTAATTTTTTTATTTGCATGCTCAATGTAGGTTGAGTTACAAAACAATGCTCTGATGCAGTTACAAAATGCCTATACTTATCTACAGCTACTATATATTCTAATTGTTGAAGTGTAATCAT
>CAYQRJ010000118.1:3582-7789 GCA_964419855.1 uncultured Crocinitomix sp. | reverse complement strand
CCCCAGTTACCAGGTATAACATCAGTAGTTTGTGAAATTAATTTGGCATTTCCAGAAGGATTGCTAAATGTAATTCCATCACCATAATCATCATGAGTTACAAAAAAGTGACAACCATAGTTGTTAATAGTATAATCTTGACCAAAAGTTGTTGTTCCATCAGCCATAGAGCCTGCTGCTTTGTAAGCAATACTATTTCCTGCATTAGCAGCTGTCCATTCAGCCGCAGCATCACCAGCAGGAACACCTTCTCTTAAAGCAAACCCAACCTCACTGGCATAGTTATCCATGTTTAGTTCAATTCTTACGTTCATATCTGGGGTTATTTGTAAAGTGGTGGCAGCATTTACGTTAACAACAACTGGTTGCGTATCATTAGTTAAATCATCATTAGGTGTTGTTATTTTAGCAGTATAGTTATTAGTTCCAATGTTAGAGGTTACACTTCCAACCATTACAGTTTGAACTGCATAAGGTTGTAAGTTTAAGTTAGCAGTTGTGTTGGCAACAACAGCATTTGAAGCGTCTGTTATTTCAATGTCATAAGCACCATTTATGGCAGCTGTACTATAGTTTTGTATAGTAATTGAAATATTTACTGAAGCTGTTGTTTGTTGACAAATAGCTTTATTAATAGGGTCTATTGTTAAAACTTTTGGGTCGTTTGCATAACTTGCAGGTGCTGCACAACCTTGTATAGCTGTTGTCCAATTAGCTTCAGTCGTTTGACCTACCTCAGTCACTTGTCTGTCAGGGCAAATTAAAACTAGTGTAGGATAATAAGCTAAATTAAACATTGAGGCAACAGTATTGTGGTTTACCATTGGGTATTTGGTGTTGTTAATCCAATCTCCTTGGTCTCCACCTTCAAGTTTTGTAGCAGGTGTATTAGCATCAGATTCAACACCAAAAATGGCTACATTACCAGGTCCACCCCAACCTTGAGAGTCATATAAAGCCTCTAGTGTTCCACCTGTATGATACGACCAACAAGGACCACACCAACTGGCAAATAAATCTAAAATGACTGGCGTACCAGAGTCTAAGATGGAATCAATGTCCCAAGTTCCCATAGTATAAATGAGGTTACCTGAATACCCAGCAGATGGTTGATAAGAGTCTAACATTAACCCTCCTGGATAAATACCATTATTTGGTAATTGTGCTTGTGCGTTATTTGCTACTAACAATGTTAATGCAACTGCAACAGATTGTAATATTTTTTTCATGATTTAATTATTTTTTAAAATTAATACGATACAAAATTAACATAATTTAATTGATTAATAGAGATATAAATTTTTAATTATTGGATTCTTAAATGTTAGCTTTACAATAATTTGTAAAAAAATGATGTGAATGATTACTATTTAATTTTTATCTTTGTGTAAAATAATTTTATGCTTATGAAAAAAATAATTACTTTATTATTAATTAGTGTGAGTTCTTTTGGTTTTTCACAACAAGGAGAATTGCACCATGAAGGTCAGCCTATAGGGGCAACATTTGCTATTGATAGCTCATCATCCACAATAGATCATTTTGCTTCTGATTTATACATAGTTAATACAGGAGGTGTTGCATTAAATATTTCATTTTCAAGAACAAGAAGACATCATCAATCTGGTTGGACAGATCAAGTTTGTGATTGTTTAATATGTTTTAATGCTGATGATGCTACAGTATGGAATAGACCAGCTTCTCCACCTGTTTCTGTTGCGCCAGGTGATTCATGTATTTTACAACCTAAAGTTTATCCTCATGGTATTAATGGATGTGCTATTTACTCTTATGTAATTGAAGCACAAAACCACACTTTTATTGATTCAGTAGAGGTGACTTATACTATTGGTGGTGCAAGCTGCTTTTCAGGAAATGATGAATTAAAATCAAATGAATTTCAATTTTCAGTTTATCCAAACCCAGCAACAGATGTTATAAATATAAATGTTGAAAATTTAAAAGGTAAAGCTACTGTAACCGTTTATGATATTGTAGGAAATGAGGTTGTAAATTCTAATTTAATTAATGGAAAAAATACATTAAATATTGAAAGTCTTACTAGTGGAATATATTTTTATACCATAAGAAAAGATAATGCCATTATTGAGACTAAAAAAATTGTCGTTCAATAAAAAAACTTTTGTTTCATAGTTTTTAAAGAGAAATCATATTTTTGGTTTCTCTTTTTTTATGACAATATGTCTTGTTTTATAATTTAGCATTACTTTTGATACTTATTAAGTAAATTAACAATATTAAATGGAAGCATTACAATTTATTTTTTTACTAGGCATAAACATTGTCATTTTTGAATTTATTTGGGGGATTTTAAACATATTTGCTTCAATACTTTTAGGTGGTGTAAAAACTAAATATCCACAAATTGATTACGTTTTAAGAATTATAAAATACTTTTTATTAGTTGCTGTTACTGCAAGGTTTGTTTTTTTAACTTCAGAAAATGAAGTGTTAATTCATTCGGCAAAAGCTAAAATTATTATTAGTTCAATAGTGTTAGGTTTGTATTTAATTGGCAAACTCCAAAAGCGTGAAATGTTTGCGCAGTTTTCTATGATAAACAATCAGACTTTAAAGGGGTTTGTAACTTACTTTGACCCAAAAATTGAACGAATTTTAGTTTTAGGTTCATTATTGCTGTTTATTGGATTTTTAATTTATCCTCAAGTTGTTAACAGACCTGTTATCAATTGGTTTACCCAATCAATTATTGATTTAAGTTCAGCTTTCTTTTTTGGATTTATTTTTAAAGTGATTGCTTTCTTTTTTATTATTAGTATTTTTAATAGAGGAGCCAACATCATAGGATTACTGATTCAAGGTAAATCTTTAAATAAAACTCAATCTAAGCCACCTTTTGGTGGGTTTAATCCTAACCAAAAATCAACTGATTCTCAGCCTTCTTTTACAGATGATGAAGGCTTTACTGATTATGAGGAAATAGATGAAGACGAATAATGATAAACTCATCTTTATAACTCCATTGCTCTTTCAGATTTTAAATGTTTAATGGCAGGTTCAACTTCTTCTTTATTTGAATCTTTAATATCATTGCCCCATAATTGATTTAGAATTTTATCTACAAACAATTTTGGAATAAAAATGGTTAGCGGAAATAATATAAAGAATAAAATGTATAGCAGATGTGTAATAACTAGCTTAATTACACCAGCTAAAGGTTTTTCGTCTTTGTTTAAAACAAAATTCCAAACGGTTAAATAAGAATTAGCAACTAAAATAATGGTAGGGAAAAACATCAGTATAAAAAATGTGCCAAACAATATCCCAAAAGCAATAGAAACTGACATTGGAATTAAAAATTGAGCTTGAAAACTGGTTTCTAAAATTAAAGGTAACAAACCTGCTACTGTAGTAATTGATGTTAAAACAATCGGTCTGAAACGAGATTTTGAAGTTTTAACTACTGCATCATAAACTGATAACCCTTCCTCTAAGTTTCTGTTGTAAGTGTCTAAAAATACAATGGCGTCATTAATTAAAATACCTATTAAGGCAATCATTCCAAAGGCACTTAAAATAGAAACAGGGATGCCAATAATTGCGTGACCTAAAATTCCACCTGCAACACCAGCAGGAATAACCAATAATATGAGTAGTGCTTGAAAAACAGATTTAAAATTTAAAGACATTATTATTAATATCACAACAATTAATATCATCATATTAATTTTCATTGAAGCCATAGCTTTTGTTGAACGTTCGCCTTGTCCTCTTTGTATAAATTCAACACCAGGATAAATGGCTTTAACTTGTGGAATTAGCTTTTCTACAATCATTGAGTTTACGTCTCCTACTTTTTTAGGGTCAACCACATCAGCATCAACTACGATTTCTCTCATTCCATCTCTACGTTTTAAACTAATAGAACCTCTTTCAATATGGTATTCGGCTATTTCGGTTAAAGGAATTTGTTTACCATCAACGGTTTTAATTTTTATATGTTCCAAATCATACAAATCTTCTCTGTCTTCAGGAGAATAGCGTGCCCAAATTTTAACCTCATCTGTCCCTAAAATAACCCTTTGAATTTCTTGTCCAAAAACACCTTGCCTCACTTGTTTAGCAATTTCAAAAATACCTAATCCATAAAAATCTGCCTCTGGTTTAGCCTTTAAGTTAATTTCTTTTCTGCCAAGTGGTTCATTATCTTTAAGGTTGTATATTT
>CAYQRJ010000118.1:0-3482 GCA_964419855.1 uncultured Crocinitomix sp. | reverse complement strand
TTTAAGTTAATTTCTTTTCTGCCAAGTGGTTCATTATCTTTAAGGTTGTATATTTTAGTTTCCTCAGCCAATAATTCTTTAAATAAATCTTTTGCAGCCCTTACTTTATCATCATCATTGCCAGATAAAGAAAATTCTATTGGTTTACCAAATACATGAAAACGTCCGCCAACAAAAGTATTAGAAGCAATTCTTGTTAAATCTAACTGTTTTAATTTGCGTTCAATTTTTACATTAAGCGAATCAACAGGGGTAGCTTTTCCTTCACCATCAATAGTTAGTGTCATCATAGCAGTATGGTCGCCAACCTCTCCAAGCCCCATTGCCATACCTAGTAAAATTGAATAATCTTTTAACAAAGTATCTCCAGTTTCTTTGGCTAATTCTTGATTTGATTCTACAACAATTTGTTCTGCTTGTTTTAACCATTTTTTGGTTACTTTTTTTGATGTTCCTGGTGTAAATGCTACCTCAACAAAAACTTTATCGGGTTTTATTTCAGGAAAAAAAGTATAGTTAATTAAACGAAAATCCTTTAAGCTAAAAAATATGATAAAAAACACAAAAATTAAAGGTAAAAGAACATAAGCTTTATATCTTTTTAATACAAAATGTAAAGTGTCGCCATAAATAAAATTATTAAAATAAGTGATGCCATTGTTAAAGAAATCTCTAAACTTTTTTCGATTAGACCCTTCTTTAGGTTTAGACAATACTTTTTGACTTGCCAAGTGAACAGGTAATATAATAAAAGCTTCTATTAGTGAAAAACTAAGGGCAAAAATCACCACTTTAGCCATATCTCTCATCATTTCCATTTTTTCAACAAATAACAAAATAGAAAATGCAGCTATAGTTGTTAAAACAGACGTGAATACAGATGGAACTACCTCCATAACACCATCTAAAGCCGCTCTAAATGGATTTTTGCCTTTCTCAAAATGAACAAAAATATTTTCGGCAATTACAATGCCATCATCTACCAAAATACCAACAACTAAAATCATCCCAAAAAGGGTAATCATATTAATGGTTAAGCCCATCATACCTGCAATAATAAACATCCCCAAAAACGAAAATGGGATTCCAAATGCTACCCATAAAGACAACCGTAAGCTTAAAAACAATCCTAACATTAATAAAACTAATATTAATCCCATTAAGCCGTTAGAGGTTAATAAGTCAATTCTATCGTTTAAAGAGGTAGCAAATTCATATTGAATAATAATTTTTGATTGGTTATTGGCTTGGTTAAAATTTTCGGTATATTCTCTTACAAATTCTGTTATTTCAATTAAGTCTTGGTCTGGTGTTTTTTTTACTTCAAGGGTGATGTATGGTTTATCTTGTTTAAAAGATTCTAAGGAGTTTTCGGAAAATTTTAAGGAAACATCAGCAACGTCATCAATTATAATTTTATCTCCTTTGGGTGAGGTTCTTAAAACAATATTTTTTATTTCATCAGGGTTAGTGGTTCTTTCTTTAGAACGAATAACTAATTCTTCTTCTTCTCCTCTTAAAATTCCTCCTGTTAAATCTTGGTTGTTTTTTTGAACTGCTAAAGAGATTTCGTCAAATAAAATTCCGTATTTATTTAAGTCGTTTTCTCTAACTCTAATTTCAATTTCTAATTCGGGCATCCCCCTTATGTCAATGTTAGAAATGATACCTGAGGCATATAAATCATTTTCTACCTTATCCGCTTCTTGTTTTAAGGTGTATAAATCAGGTGCACCTGTTAAACCTAAAATCGTAACACTCTCCGACATTTTATTGGTTTTTACTCTTTTTATAATGGGCTTTTCTGCACCTTGCGGAAAGGAATTGATAGAGTTAATAGCGTTATCCACATCTTTATACACCTCATCCATATCGGCATCTTCAAAGCCTTTAATAGTAATGGCTGAAATATTTTCTGATGAGGTAGAACTGATTTCCTCTATACCGTCAATCCCTCTTAACGATTGTTCAATTTTAATGGTTACCCCATCTTCCATTTCCTCAGGTGATGCTCCTGGATACATCACATTAATTTTTATCATTCGGGGGTCAGTTTCAGGAAAAAAAGATTTTTTAATGGTGAATAAATTATACACGCCAAACATCACTACAACAACTATAACTGCATTTGCCCAAATGTGATTTTTAATAAAAAATTTAATTAGATTTCTCATAGTAACATTACTTTAAAATCACTTTAAATTTTGAGGTGTCGGTGTAGTTAAATACTTCTTGAATAATGACGGTTTCTCCATCATTTAAACCACTAACAAAAGTTCCATCATCATTTTTATTAAGAATTTGAATAGATTTTGGTTTTAAAGTAGAGTCACTTTGGTAAACATATATTGTATTATTATCTGAAATGGCAGGGTAAGGAACTCTAAAACCGTTAAAGGTAACACCTAAGTTTAATTCTGCTTTTAAGTATTCCCCTTCAATAATTTGTTTATTAGGTAAAATTTTTGGTTTAACAAAAGCAGTAATTGATTGTGTTTTTTTATCTAAAACATCCGAAATTCTAATCACTTTACCTGTTGCTTTAAGTTCGCCAGACGTTGTATAAATTTTAGCTTGTGTACCAATTTTAATATTGTTTACTTGAGTTAAAGGAATGGCTAAAGGTAGTTCATAATTAGAGGTTTGAACAATAGTCATTACTTTTACGCCTGGGTTAACAACTGAATATTCATTAATAAAAACATTTTTAATTGTACCTGAAAAAGGAGCGTAAACATAAAATTTGGTTAATTGTTCCTCAGCGCTTTTAATTGAAAAATATTCGCTTAATACTTTTCTGCTCGATAAAAAAACTTTTTCTTTATTAGATGACCAACTTGGTAAAATAGGTAATGTTTTGTTGAGTTTTATAGAATTGGTATAATTGTTCCATTTGTCAAATTCAGTAGGAAAATCGGATTTGACATCAGGTAAAATTGAAGCAATCATATTAATAAACCCACTTTTACGAGAACGGATGTTATAAATAGCTTCTGTGTCTTTAATTTTAAATAATAAGTCACCTTTTCTGAACTTTACACCAGGTTTTAATTCAACTTTTCCTTTTAATAATTTTCCTTGTACCTCAGCTGACACATCAATAGAATTATAAGCGGTTACTTCACCAAAAGCAGTGATGTTAAAAGTTTCATTAACATTTTTTACTTGTGTAGCTACAAGGGTAGGGATAACAATAGGTACTTTTTCTTTTTCATTTTCTTTTTTATTCGAAAACATTGATTTACCTTTAATTAAAGTAAATCCAATTAAAATATTAATTAGTATAAATGCTGAAATGATTAGGACGTGGCGCAATTTCATTTATTTTAATTTGAATGAATTACAAAGCTAATAAAAAAGTTAATATCAGCTAACCATTACACTGTGTAGTTGAGTAATTTGCTTAAAATATTAAAAAACATTAGCGTCAGTTCTCCGCCTGTTGGCAGACAGGGAGTAATTTTAAAGTAAATATAATGTTA
>CAYQRJ010000117.1:0-7835 GCA_964419855.1 uncultured Crocinitomix sp. | reverse complement strand
TCAGTTCTAAATCTAAAATTTTAATTGATTCTGGTCAAAAAGGTTGGGTTTATAAGAAATAAAAATAAGGTGTAAAATTCACCTCTATATTATTATTTTTTTAATGTAATTCAAGTAATGAGGTTATAAAACACATCATTTTATTTAATGTTATTTATTTTCACTTCACACCTATTTTCTTTTATGGATTCTAGCATTTGCTTGTAAGAGATATCTTTTACTTCTTTATTTAGCATTGTTTTAATCTCAGAACGCAACATTCTTAATTTTTTGGCATCACAAAAACGGCGTACTTCTGTTTCGTTTTCTAAAATTAAGGGGGGTACAGGTGTTGGTTTACCATTTTCATCTTTGGCTACCATTGTAAAATAGCAAGAATTGGTATGTTTTTCTACACCAGTTTTAGGTTTTAAAGAGGTTACTCTTATGCCAATAATCATTGAAGAATTACCAACATAGTTAACAGAGGCGGCTAAAGATACTAAATCCCCTACCTCAACGGGTTCTTTAAATTCAACCCCATCTACCGAAACAGTTACACAATAATCACCTGAGTGTTTGCTAGCCGTAACATAAGCTACTTTATCCATTAACGACAATAAAATACCTCCGTGGACTTTCCCTCCAAAATTAGCAAAAGAAGGTATCATTAATTCTGTAATAGTGGTTTGAGATGCTTTTACGGTTTTCCCTTTCATTTATTTGATGGTTAAATTGTTATCAACCAAAGTTAAAACAATTTTTTTACTTTGGGGTAATCTTTCAACCGTAACCTCATAATTACCTTTAATGGTATTATAAGTTGAACCTTTTTCCATTAAGGTTACTTTAAATGTGTTGTTTTGAGCAAACAACTTTAGAGTTAAAGGGGAGAATTGACCTTCATTCAATTCATTATATTTTTCTTCATCATTAATATATAAATACAAGTAAAAAGGAGAGTTTTTTAATTCATCACTTAAATCAATGGTCACCTCTTTTTTTAGTTGGTTAATTTGTTTAAAAGCAATTAAATTAATTTGTTTTTCAATGGTATTAAATTGATTTTTAAATTCCTCTTTTACAAAGTACATTCCTGAGTTATTGACGGTTTTAGAAACACCATCAACAGACAAAGTAATTTTTGTTCCGCCACGGTCATACACCTCTCTTTTTTCTGTTTGAATTAAAGGAAAAGCATTTTCGGTGAAAGTTTTATAAAGCGCTAATAAATCCTCATTAGGGATTTTAAAATTGATTAATTGTTCTTTTCCTCTTCTTCTTATTTTATAAGCACAAGAATCGTTTGACAGAAAAACAGATTCATAACCACCAATCATTCCTCTATTCTGTTCCCAAATTATTTCTATTTTTTTAGGATGCTTTGGCAAGCTTGATTTTCCTTCTTTTTGAAATACTTTACAAGATGACATCATTGTGGTTGATAAAATAAGTACTGTAAAAAATATTAGTTTCATAATTCTGATTTTTGTTAAGATAATCAAATTTAGTTCCAAAATTTAACTATTTCTAATTTATCATTAACTATTTTTAAAATTATTTTTCCATTTTCTTCTAATTCATCAACTATTAATTCATAATGTTTATCCAATTTAGGATATGAATTATTTTGAGATGGTTTTAAAAAATACACCTCAATTTTATTGTTCATTGAAAATAAGTTAAGCGATATGAGGTTAAAAGAATCATTTTTATCCTTATCATATTTTAATTCACCATTTATAAATAATTGAATGTTATCTTTATAATTACTAATGCTAGTATCTAAATCTATTTGAACTTCAACTTTTTGTTTCTCAGTTTTCTTTTCTACTACATTTAAAATTGAACTTTCTACAACATTATAATTATCAATATAACCAATGCTAACAAACGTTTGACCACTATTAGAAATTGAGAAAGAATTAATTTTATTGGCTGTTATATTTATTGAAGTACCTCCTCTATCATATATTCCGTCATCATTAAAAGTACGAATTTTATCAAATTTTTGTGTTAGAAAAACATCATAAAGTTTAAGTAATTCATCATCATCCAAAATAAAATCTATTTTTTGTTCTAAACCATTTTTAGAGGATAAATAATAACAACTATCATTTGAAATAAAAATTCTCTTATTTTCATTGAGCATACCAGCATCATAAAACCAATTAATAATGATTTCTTTAGGATTTTTAGGTAGGCTTCCTTTCTTGTATTTTTTTGAAGAATCTGCAAAATAATTACAACTCCAAAAAATAAGAAGACTCGATAACATGAATAGATGAAAAATCTTTTTCATATTTTCAAAATAGTTTAGGCTGGTTATCATCATCTATATCTTTAATTGGGTTGTTTTTTTTGGGTTTAATGTCCCATTCCATCTGTATTGGTGTTTCATCAGTTTTAGCTTCTACATTTGTTTCTTCTTCTTGATTATCACTTACAGATTCATCAACAGGTTTTTCTGGTTCTATTTCATCTGGCCAAGATTCCTCTCCTTTTATTGAATGAGCTAAAACCACCTCTTTAACGGCTAATTTTGTTAGTTGGTTACCTACGGATTTCATTCCTTTAACATCTATAAACTCGGCTAAATTAATTTCTTTATCAGGTAAATGTTTAGTTTCTTTTAATCGTTTATTAAAAATAATTTTTGCAATGGGTTGATAAGCTGTTGAAACCACATCTAAGTATGATTTTTCATGGTCACTAATAAAAGACACTTTTTTGTCTGATTTAGTATCAATTAAAAATCGTTTAACGTAATGTTTTTCTTTTTGACCATCATAATACACTACCGATATTGGATGATTTGGATTCCATTTTTCAATATGAATTAAATCATCATCAAAATGATTGGCAATATCAAAATTTGTTAAGCGATAAGACCCGTCTTGGTAGAGTGTTAAAATTTTATCATCACCTTTAAACGCCCCTAAAAACTGACCTCTTTCATCAACATTTAAACGGCTAACTACCTTATCAAACCATATTTTACGTGCAGCAAGTGTTGATTCCCCCACCTCTTTTTGAACTACTTTTTGAACTATTTCTTTAGTTACACGATTACCTGCTGCTCCTCTCCCTTTTATTAATAATGCACCAAAATCAATTTCAAAACGCACACGTTTTAAATGTGGGCGCGGACGCAAATGAACGGTAACTATTTCACGCTCTCCATTAGGATGAACCGAGAAGTAATAGATTTTAGATCCTTTAGTGCCTTTGGTGATATCATATTCTTTATCTCTAGTAATAGATTTAACAGAGAAACGCTTCATCATTGTGGGTCCTGTTTTACCATCACGATAAATGAGGTGATAAATGGTTCTTATATCATTCTTTTTCCAAATGGCACAATGAATAATGTCTTTACCAACAAACTTTTTGTCTGCTATACGTGTCACCATCATTTTACCAGAGGCAAAAAACACTATCACATCATCAATATCAGAACAATCAGCAATAAATTCATCTTTTCGCAAGCTCCAACCAATAAACCCTTCTTTTTTATTTACATATAATTTTTTGTTTGCAACAATTACTTTTTTAGCCGAAATGGTATCAAATACTTTAATTTCTGTTTTACGCTCTTTACCTTCAGAAAACTTCTTTTTTAAATCTTTAAAGTAATCAATGGCGTAGTCAATTAGGTTATCTAAATGATGCTGAACTTGTTTTAATTCTTCTTCAAGAGATGTAATGTAATTATCTGCTTTTTCGGCATCATGCTTAGTAATTCTACGCATTTTAATTTCAAGCAAACGCTTAACATCATCATCCGTAACAGCTCTTTTAAGATTTTTAGTAAACGGCTTTAATAGTTTATGAATTAATGGAATAGCATCTTCATACGTAATTCCATCTAACTCAATATACATTTTATTTTCAATAAAAATCTTTTCTAAAGAGGCATTGTGCCAAAGTTCAAATAATTCATTTTTACGAATTTCGAGTTCTTTTTTAAGTAGCCCAACTGTATTGTTAGTAGATATTTTTAAAATTTCGTTAACTCCTAAAAAGTGAGGTTTATCATTCCAAATTACAGATGTGTTGGGTGATACCGACATTTCGCAATTGGTAAAAGCGTAAAGGGCGTCAATGGTTTTGTCAGGAGATACCCCTGTAGCTAAATAAATTCTAATTTCAACATTAGCAGCTGTATTATCTTCAATCTTTTTTATTCTGATTTTACCTTTATCGTTGGCTTTTAAAATGGAGTCGATTAAAGACGTAGTAGTTGTTCCAAAGGGAATTTCGTGAATAACCAATGTTTTGTTATCTTCTTTTCTGATTCTTGCTCTAACTCTAATTTTCCCTCCTCTTTTCCCTTCATTATAATTAGAAAAGTCTGCCATACCACCGTTGGCAAAATCGGGTAAAATATTAGTACGTTTACCTCTACGTACATCTATAGAAGCATCTATTAATTCAACAAAATTATGAGGCATAACTTTACAAGCCATTCCCACCGCTATACCTTCTGCTCCTTGAGCTAATAACAAAGGAAATTTAACAGGCAAAAGGATGGGTTCTTTATTTCTACCATCATAAGAATCTACCCACTCAGTAGTTTTTGGGTTAAACACCACATGTTTGGCAAATTTTGATAAACGGGCTTCAATATAACGTGGAGCGGCAGCAGAATCCCCAGTTAAAGTATTACCCCAGTTACCTTGCATATCAATGAGTAATTCTTTTTGCCCCATTTGTACCATAGCATCACCAATAGAGGCATCACCATGAGGGTGATATTTCATTGTATTACCAATAATGTTTGCCACTTTGTTGTAGCGTCCATCATCCATTTCTTTCATGGAATGCATAATACGTCTTTGAACAGGCTTAAAACCATCTAACAAAGCAGGTACAGCCCTTTCAAGAATCACATAAGAAGCATAATCTAAAAACCACTCTTGATACATTCCAGATAAAGTTACCACATTGGCATCATCATCTACATTATTATCATTAGAACTGGGGGTTAAATCATCTTCATTTAATTCATTATCATTATTTATTTCGTCTGCCATGATTAAAAATTATAATCTAACAAGCAAATATAATAAGATGAATAGATAATATAACATGATATTGATTAGAGTTATTAACAGTTGCTTTTTATTAAAGTTTTAACCCCATAAAACTTTAAGATTTTTATTTTTTGCATATTTATTTTTTATCGATAAATTAATAAATATAAACGATAAATTAATAAATTTTAAAAATAAATACTATCTTTACCAACCAAACCACTTTTAATATCGTTATAGTAAAAAAGTTAAGTAGGGCTTATATAATTTTAAATCGACTTAAAACAAAAAATTAAACTAAATATTATGAAAAATCTTTTAATTCTAACAAGTATCTTTTTTTGTGGCACTTTTTCTTGGTCGCAAACAATTAACAACGTTACCTATTTAGGTAATATCTTTTGTGATGGAGAATCTAAAACTTTTGTTGTTGAAATAGATAATTCAGCTAGTAACATTTACAGTGTTAACATACCTACTACATCTAACAATGGAAACTTGATAATTACACAAGGAAGCACTACTACTCCTGATAGTACAAACGGCACTATTGAATATTTTAGCTTTTCAGCAACAAATTATATTGGAACAATTTCTGCTGATCAATTTAGCTCAGGAGAAACTATTGTTTTATCTTTATTTGACCAATCAAGTTTACCAATACCAGGGTCAAACTATAATGTAAGTTCTTTTGATATTTATGGTGCTGTTTCTGCAAATATAGATTTAACTAGTATTAACATTTGTTCAAATGGACTACCTTTTGACTTATCACCTTATGGGACACCTACTGGTGGAGAATTTACTTGGGGGAGTGAACAATCAAATTATTTTAACCCTACTGATTTTTATGAAGATTTAAACGGCATGACTCCTTTAGTTGATTATTCTGTAACAAATTCTGTTGGTTGCGTTGGTACTACAACCACTTCTTTTAATTTTAAAGCACCACCAACTGTTTCTATTACACAAATCACCCCTACAAATTGTGATAGTGCAACCGCTAGTGTTGAAGCTGTAATTTCTTCTTCTACTAATCCAATTAATGTGTTTTGGTCAACTGGTTTAGAAGAAAATATTACCAATACATCTTATATAAGCACAGTTAGTAACTTATCATCTGGCGCTTATTATTGTACAGTTACTGATGCAGATGGATGCAAAGCTGTAGGCACAATTAAAATTGGTGATGCCGATATTAATGTAACAGATGCTATTACCAGTGAAACTTGTTGGGGAGCTAATGATGGTGTAATTGATTTAACTGTTTCAGGCGGAGGTAGTGTTTCTGATGTATTTTGGTCTAACGGCATTACAACTGAAGATATGACAGGTCATTCAGGAGAATATTTTGTTGAATTACATACTACTAATAATTGTAATTTTTATAATACTTATGTTATTAATGGTCCTGACTTAAACTTTATGCTAAACAACGTTGTTCCTTACGACTGTATTAATACAGGCAGTCAATACATTAACGTATCTGTTTCAAGTTCTATTGGCATTCAATCTATTGATTGGCGAGACGCCAGTAACAATCAAGTAGCAACTACCGCTACGTTTACACCTCCTTCACCTGGAGTTTATACTTGCACAGTAACCGATAACGTAGGTTGTTCTAAATCTTGGGATGTAACACTTCCTACTAATTCGGATATAGATGTGAATGTTAACAAAGTAACAAAAGCCACTTGTGGTAATTCTGATGGGGCTATTGATGTTGACATCATTGACTTAGGAGGAGGAACTCCAACCTTTTGGCAATGGAGCAACGGTGCAACTACTGAAGATTTAACAAATGTTGCAGCAGGAACTTATACCTTAGAATTTCAGAACAGCAGCGGATGCACTAGTTTTATAACTGTTGATGTTCCAAACGAAAGACCATATCAGCCACAAATATGCTTACTTACAGTTGATACATCTTTAACTTATAATACTATTATATGGGAAAAAGACCCTAATCAAAACATAGATGGTTTTAAATTGTACCGAGAAACAACAACATATTCTAGTTTTGAGCTAGTGGCAGATATACCTACTTCATTAGAATCTGTTTATGTTGATAATGCCGCCTCTCCTTTAGATAGATCTTGGAGATACTTTATTACTACTTATGATGGTTGCGGTGAATCCTACCCAAGTTATGTACATAAAACCATACACACAGTAGCTAATGAATCACAAGTAGCTGGCACGTATGATATAGTTTGGGATGATTATGAAGGTATTAATTATACTTCTGTTGATCTTTGGCGTTACACAGATGTAAACCCAACTTGGACTTTGGTTAATTCTTTTTCGCAAGGTACTCATTCTACACAAGATACTCCTACTGACATTATAGGACTCAATTATATGGTTACTTTTAATTTAGCTTCAACTTGTACTTCTACCAATAAAGCACAAGATTGGAACTCTTCACGTTCAAATAAAACATCTAAAACTTCTAGTTTTACACCAGGAGGTCAAACTGATGTTAGTGTAACTGAAATTGATAATCAAGATGGGATAATATCAATTTACCCTAACCCAACCAACCAAAATTTAAGAATTTATATTGAAAAACCTGAAACTTATTCAACCATTAAAGTTTTAAATGCAAATGGTCAATTAATATCAACACTTAAAGTAAACAGCACTCTTACAATTATTGATTTAAGTAGTAGGTCTGAAGGTATCTATTTTATTCAATTAATTTCTGACAGTCAAGTTATAACTAAAAAAATTATAAAACAAGAATAGCCTTATAAACTCAAAATTACTTGTAAAAATCCCTCTCTGTATTTGAGTGGGATTTTTTTTATAACTTATTAT
>CAYQRJ010000116.1:0-7886 GCA_964419855.1 uncultured Crocinitomix sp. | reverse complement strand
TGCTTCATTTCAAAAACCTTGAAATACTAAGGTATTCCAGCGGATTTTAAAATTTTACATCTAAACAAAGCTAATTCCATGAATTTTTGCGGTTAAATTAAGCCATAAGCAAACATTATTAATGTAAAACTGATGAGTGAAACAGCAATGGCTATTTGCCCACTTGTTTTTTCAAACAGCATTTCTTTAATCCATTTCTTTTTAGATAATTTAATTAATGGCAAAGCATAATTAATGTAAACCTGTAGTGATATATAAACTAAATTCATAACTTTAAATTTTATGGTACAAAGTTAGAGTGCAACACTTGATTTGTATAATTGAATTTTACAACAAAACATTATATTTGTATAATTCACAAATTATAAACAGCTTAATTATTCAAAAAAGGAGTAATCGGAAAATTTTAAAATGGTAATAAAATTGGTTTTGTCATCACGGGTTATAATGGCACTCAATAACATTGTTTTAGAATTATAAACAATCTGAAATTCGGTAATATATGTTCCATTACGGTAATAGTGTTGTGCTAAAACATTTTGGTTGTCGTCATATTCATATTTATAAGTAGTAGTAGTTTTACCTGCAAAATGATTTTCTGTATGTTTCTCTACCAACAACCCTTTATTGCCGTAGGTGTAAGTAGTAACCGAACGTCCGTGTCCCGTCATTAAATGCGATTCTTGTTTAATTAAAAACCCGTTATCATCTTTATAAAAAAACTCTACTTGATACAATATTCCTTTACTGTTATAAAAATATTTTTTTAATCCTATGGGGGTGTTTTCATATTTATAACTCTCACTAGAAATGCGATAAGTTTTATCTAATTCAAAATTTAGTTTATCTCCTGTTCTGTTTAAATCTCTACGATATTCTTTAAAAATAATTCTGTTTAAACTGTCATATTGATAATAAAAAGAATGAAAACCATATTTGTCTGATTTTCGGATAAGGGTTACATTTTGATTGGCATCATAAGTATATTGAATAACTGTTGTATCGCCATATTTAGTGTTATATTCTTTAATTAATTTACCTGTTTCATCAAAAATATAGGCATATACATCATTGGTTGGACGTATCATATCCAAATCAACTTTAGTTGAATAGTAGCCTTTAATTTCTTTAATTTTATTGCGTTTAATAAAATCTGTATTAAAAAAAGGAGTTTCATTAAATAACTCTCCCGTAGAGGCGTCTAACATTTGAGCATTAACCAATGTAATGGCAAATAAAAATGATATAAGGAAATATAATTTCATTATCAGCAAAAATATAAGCTAAAATTGTTCCTTTTTAAAATGTTGAAACAAATTAATAACAATTGAATGCTTAAAACCCTATATTTATAATGCTTTTATAAAAGTAGATATGTAAGTACCATATACACATCCATACGCATTTTTAAAATAGTTTTTTGGTGGATTAACATATTGATTAGTGGTTGATATATTTTGCCTGTAATCATATAATTTTTTAAAGTAGTCTGCAGTTTTATATGATAATGATTTAACAACAACTTTTACAAGGTTATAATCCTCCAAAATTAGATTTTCATCCTCACTTAAAATAACAACCAAATTAGATGCCGTACAATCATAAATTTTTGGTGTTGTTGTGTGTAAAACCCAAGATGTATCTTGTAAAACCGTATCTATTTTACCTTTAAAAATATCAGTTATAAAAAATGTAGAATTTGTATAATTGACATTTATACTTAGTTTGTTAGTATTAAAGTCTTCAATTTTGTTAGTAATGATATCCGTAATAATAATTGGAGTTGGCATTACAAATTCAGATTGATAGATACTATCATTTGCTGTTAATTTGAAGCTGTAAATATTATTGGGGGTTAAACTATAAAGTGAATCAGATAAATAAAACCCATTATTTGAATACGTATGATGATAAACATTTGTACTGTTAAAAATAGTAACTTGAGCGTTATCAACCAAAATGTCTGAATACTCATTGATGCCTGAGTTTTTAACCGCCTTAATAAACTGAATTTTTTGTTGACTGGTAATTTCACCAAAAATTGTAATGGTAGGATCTTGATAGTCACCTACCTCAATATCTTGTTTTTGGCAAGATAGCATTAGTGTCATAAATAAAAGTAATATAATTGTTTTCATTTTTAAAGGTTTAATCTATAAGTAATGTAAAACGAACCTGGGGCGTAACTTTGTTGCTTTATTTCTATTTTATTTGGATTGGATGAATCCACACCTACAAAAGCATTAGATACATTTTGTCTATTATATATGTTAACAAAAGTAAAAAGCAAAAGCCCTCTGTTTTTTTGTTTTTTAATACCTAAAGTTCTTTTAATGGTGACATCTAATCGGTGATAAACAGGTAAATAACTTGTGTTTTTAGTATTGTCGTACACTGGGTATTCTATATTATTAACCGTTACTTTTCCAGTAGGTAAATTAATAGTTGTGGGAGAGTGAAAAATAAAATTACTACCAAATTCCCATTTTTTAGAAAGAATATAATATTGATTAAACGACACAAAATGAGGTCTGAAATATTGTGGCACATAAAATTGGTTATTGTTAATTCCTTTTGTTTGTTGCCAAGCATAGTTGTATGTGTAAGAAACACTACCATTATACTTTTCTCCTTTTTTAAACTGTGTCATTAATTCAATCCCAATTACATTTATCTTTCCACTAAGTAAATTGCTTTCAAAACCATAATTGTTATTTGAGAAATTTGTATTAACATAATCAATTACATTGGTAACGTGCCTAGCAAATAGAGAGGCAGATGTTTTAAAATATTTTTCAGTATGAACTAACCCAACTGAAGTTTGGAAATTTCTTTCTGGCTTTAAATATTGATTAGATGTGGTCCATATTTCAACAGGAAAAACAGATGAATTGTACTTTAGAATGTGTGTAAATTGAGTGGTGATGTTAGATGAAAACTGAAGCTTATTTTTAGTATTAATTTGATAATTAATTAACAATCTTGGGTCAATTGAAAATTTAAAATTATACCCGTTTTTTTTCTTATAATAAACGGGGTGATACGTTAAATCAGGAGTTAAATAATACGCCGAATCGTTAGTGCCAATTTGAAAGTTAAAAGGGATTCTTAATCCAAATTCATATCTCCATTTTTTATTAATTGTGTTTTTAAGCGTTGAAAAAAAAGCAATTTCTATTGCTTTACGGTTTAAAAACAACCCTTTTTGAATAGAGTTATTGGTTTTTGTTCTTAAAAACGACACCCCATAATTTATTTGTTTATTGTTAGAAACGTAGTCTGTAACTCTATATTTTATTAAATCTGTTCTTACTTTTTGTTGAATAGAATCGCTTTTGAGTCCTGTTAATGTTTTGTAATTAAACTCATTTAAAACTACCGTTAGATTTGTAAAAGCTTTATCATTTATCACTCTGTTCCATCTAAAAGAAGTTGCTTTATTTCCCCACTTAAATTGATAATCTGCATCAACAATTTTATCATTTCCTAAATAGGTAGTGAAAAATAAACGGTTTTGTTGATTAACTTGATAGTTTACTTTAAAGGTAATGTCATAAAAATCGGGTAAAGGCAAATTAGTTGCAGAGGGTAATCTAAATTCAGATAAAGGACTAAAAGATTTGCGAGCAGACACAAAAAAAGAAGACTTGTTAATAATTAAAGGTCCCTCCATATTTACAACTGGCACGTTAGCACCTAAACCTAAAGACAAATGATGTGTGGTTAAATTACCTTCTTTGGTGTAAACATTTAAAACAGATGAGTTTCTTGTGCCAAATTGAGCTGGGATATAATCTTTGTAAAAAGTAGCCGATTTTATAGCGTTAGAATTAATAATAGAATAAACACCTAATAAATGGTTGGGGTGATAAATGGGGATTTCATCTAATAAAATTAAATTATTTCCGCTTTGTAATCCCCTAACTTTGTAAGATGATGTGCCGTCAAAAGATGGTTGAACACCTGGTAATTGTTGAATATTTCTTGTTACATCAGGCAAAGCAGTTGAAGTGGGCAATTGGTTGATTTGAGTCAAATTAATATCTGTTTTATCTAATGAATTAATGTCATTAACAACAGTTGTTAATGTGTCATTATTTTTTGATAGAACTTCAACCGTTTTTAATACAATTTTTTTTTCAGCTAATTCAATATTAACCAACATATCAGAATCAATTATTATGGAGTCGTTTTTAGTCATCATTCCTAATGAAATAGCTTGGTAATGGTATTGCCCTTTGGGTAAATTAATTTGAAAATAGCCATACGCATTAGATATACAACCTTGTCCAATTTCTTTAAAATATAATTTTGCCCCTATTAATTTTTCTTTAGATTGCTTATTTATAATGTAGCCACTCAACTTAACCAACTGTTGGTTGTTTTGTGATTTAAAAATAGTGATTTGATTACCTATTTGCTTGTATTGCAATTTGGTTTGATTAAAAATATCATTTAAAACATTGGACAGCTTTTGTTCGGTAAATGTTTTAGAAACCTTTTTGGTTTCTGCTTTAAGCCAATTGGTGTTATACGAAAAAGAAATTTTGTTTTTAGATTCAATTTTTTTAATACACTGTAAAATAGTATTATTAGAGAAACTAACGCTAATGGTTTTATCTAACAGATTTTGAGCTGAAAGAGAAAATGATAGAAAAAAAGAAAATACAAATAACGCTTGACGCATCACTTTAAAATTATTTTGTTATTGTAAGTTTCTGCCGTTAAGTTACAACTTAAAGTAATAGCATCAATAACAATGTCTAAATTTTCTTGTTTAAATTCTCCAGAAAAAGGCATATTTTTGTTAATGTTTTTGCTGAGTTCAATTGTGGTATCATAATAACTGTTTAATATATTTACTACTTTTTCAAGTGGCGTGTTATTAAATTTAAACTCCCCTGTTTTCCAAGCTAAATAGTTTTCATTAACACTACTTTTGTTACTAACTACTTTTCCGTCACTAAATGCAGACTCATTTTTTGTTAAAATAATTTTATTATTCAAATTTCTAAGTTCAACTTTACCCGATTTAACACTAACTGTTGTTTTATTGTTTTTAGTATTCACATCAAAAGAAGTCCCTAAAACCTCTACATCTCCATAGTTTGTTTTTATTACAAATGGATGATTTTCATCTCTATGAACATCAAAAAAGGCTTCTCCCTCAAGTTTAATGTTTCTGTTATTTTTAAAATTCTCTTGATACTCAATAGTGGTGTGCTTAGCCAAGTAAATTGTTGTTCCATCTTCTAAATTAAGTGTTTTTACTTGATTTGATTGATTGGTAAAAGCAACAAAGTTATTAGATGATGTTCCAAAAAGTTTATACCCTCCAAACATTACCGCTAAAAGAACTGAAGCGGCAACAGCATACTTTAAAAAAGGTTTAATAGGAAACACTTTGGTTTTTGACTTGGTTTTTTGATTAATTTTTGATTCTACTTTTTGCCAAGCCGATTGAGTGTTAAATTCCTTATAATCAAATTTAGGGACACTTGACCAACTATTATTTAAAGCATCATATTCTGCCTTGTTTTTAGACATCCAATCGTCTAAAATTAGTTGTTCTTCATCATTTAATTGTGTTGATGAAAAATGTTTGGCTAATATGTTATTAATGTCGTTCATTTGTTATAAGTCGTTTAATCGTTTAAATACCCCCACTTTTAATTAAAAAATATATAACTAACATAAATAATTTATCATTTTTTAAAATTTCTCTAATATGTTTAAACGCTCTTCCCATTTGATTTTCTACTGTTTTAGGCGAAATGTTTAGTTTTTGCGCAATATCATTATAACTATATCCATTAAGTTTACTTAAAATAAACACTTCTTTTGTTTTTTTAGGTAATTGCTCTATGGCTTTGTATAAAATGGTTTTATAATCAATTTCAGACTCATTTTTTTCTTCAAAAATGTTTGAAGTATGTAATGTTTCTTGTTGATGTTTACGCTTTACAATTTCTTTCCGTTGAACATCAATACATTTAAACTTTATAGCTCTTAGTAGATAATTTTCAATTTTTTCTGTTTGAATTGTTATTTCATTTTGTTTATTCCAAAAACTAACAAAAACTTCTTGTACAATATCCTCAGACAAATCAGTGTCTTTAATAATAGCATTGGCATAATTACACAAAGGATTGTATAATTTATTAAACAATGTATTAAACTCCGATTTTGTCATTTAGGTTCAAATATAGTATTTTATTAAAATAAAAACGGCTATTTAAAAATAAAATAGCCGTTTTTATATCCTTATTTTAAGTTAATCAAAAAGAAAACTTAATACCTTGTGCTAAAGGCAATTCAGTTGAATAATTAATGGTATTGGTTTGTCTTCTCATGTATGCTTTCCAAGCATCTGAACCAGACTCACGTCCGCCACCTGTTTCTTTTTCGCCACCAAAAGCACCACCAATTTCGGCACCTGATGTTCCAATATTTACGTTGGCTATACCACAATCTGAACCTGCATAAGACAAGAACAATTCAGATTCTCTAACACTGTCGGTAAAAATTGATGATGATAATCCTTGCACTACTCCATTTTGTATTTCAATGGCATTTTCTACACCACCACTGTATTTCATAATGTATAATAAAGGCGCAAACGTTTCGTTTTGAACAATTTCATAATGATTTTCAACCTCAGCAATAGAGGGTGACACATAGCAACCTGATTTATACTCATCTCCTTCAAGTAAACCGCCCTCAACCAACATAGTTCCACCTTCACGCTTTACTTCTTCAATGGCTTTTAAGTAAATATCAACAGCTTGCTTATCAATTAATGGTCCCATGTGAAATTCTTCATCTAAAGGCGAACCAATTTTAATTTGTTTGTAAGCATCAACTAAAATGTTTTTAACCTTATCATAAATAGATTCGTGAATAATTAAACGTCTGGTTGAAGTACATCTTTGACCAGAAGTACCAACAGCGCCAAAAACAACACCTGGAATTACCATTTCCATATTAGCAGTTGGTGTAATAATGATAGCATTGTTTCCACCCAACTCTAAAATAGATTTGCCTAAACGTTTTGCTACGGTTTCACCAACAGATTTTCCCATTCTTATAGAGCCAGTAGCAGATACTAAAGGCACACGTTTATCATTGGTCATTAATTTACCTATTTCCAAATCTCCAATCACTAAGGTTGATACCCCTTCAGGCACATCATTCTCAGCAAATACTTCAGCTGCAATATTTTGACAAGCTACAGCACACAAAGGTACTTTTTCTGATGGTTTCCAAATGGTAACATCACCACAAATCCATGCTAAAGCAGTATTCCAACACCAAACGGCAACTGGAAAGTTAAAGGCAGAAATAATACCTACTACCCCAAGTGGATGATATTGATCATACATTCTATGTAAAGGTCTTTCTGATTGTAATGTTGAACCATCTAATTGTCTTGACAATCCAACTGCAAAATCACAAATATCAATCATTTCTTGAACCTCACCTAAACCTTCTTGCAAAGATTTACCCATTTCGTAAGACACTAATTTCCCTAAAGGCTCTTTGTACTCACGCAATTTGTTACCCAATTGTCTTACCACTTCTCCTCTTTTAGGGGCAGGAATGGTTCTCCATTTTTTAAATGCTTCTTGCGCCTTTAAAACTACGGCTTCATAATCCACTTCTGTGGCTGCATTTACACTAGCAATATATTCTCCGTCAACAGGCGAATAAGAATCAATTTTTTCTCCTCTTGTATTAAACCAATGGCTACCTGTTGAGGCTCCACGGTTGTCTTTTTTTATTCCTAAAGTTTCTAAAACCTCAGCTATCATTGTTTTTTCTTCTACTACAGACATAATTCTATAAAATAAATTCAGTGCAAAAATACAACTTTTAATTTAATTGTT